>NZ_CAOLGM010000042.1:0-33512 GCF_948475835.1 uncultured Escherichia sp.
TCGCGGGTGAGGACTATTTTCTCAGTATCCTCGGATTGGATGCGCTACCAGGTCTGCTGTTGGCTTTTTCACATCGTCCAAAAGAAACATTTCCGTTAATTTTAAATTTTGGCGCAACAGAACTGGCGCTGCCTGTTGCCCGCGTCTGGCGACGTTTCGCGGCGCAGCGTGATCTGGCTCGCCAGTGGATTTTACAATGGCCGGAACATACGGCTAGTGCACTTATCCCTCTTGTCTTTACCAAACCCAGCGATAATAGCGAAGCCGCATTACTTGCCCTGCGTTTACTGTACGAACAGGGACATGGCGAATTGCTACAAACCGTGGCAAACCGCTGGCAGCGTACAGATGTATGGTCTGCCCTGGAGCAGTTGCTTAAACAGGGTCCAATGGACATTTACCCGGCACGCATTCCAAAAGCCCCTGATTTCTGGCATCCGGCAATGTGGTCCAGGCCTCGACTTATCACTAATAATCAGCCTGTTACCGGTGACGCTCTGGAAATTATCGGCGAAATGCTGCGCTTTACCCAGGGGGGACGTTTTTATAGCGGGCTGGAACAACTGAAAACGTTCTGCCAGCCACAAACGCTGGCAGCTTTTGCCTGGGATCTCTTCACTGCGTGGCAACAAGCTGGTGCCCCCGCAAAAGACAACTGGGCATTTCTGGCGTTAAGTCTCTTTGGTGACGAAAGCACGGCACGGGATCTGACGACACAGATCCTCGCCTGGCCACAAGAAGGCAAATCTGCCCGTGCTGTCAGCGGCCTGAACATCCTTACCCTGATGAATAATGATATGGCGCTGATACAGCTGCATCATATATCGCAACGGGCTAAATCCCGCCCCTTACGTGATAACGCGGCGGAATTTCTTCAGGTGGTCGCAGAAAATCGCGGGCTAAGCCAGGAAGAGCTAGCGGACAGATTAGTCCCAACCCTGGGCCTTGATGATCCGCAGGCGTTGAGTTTTGATTTTGGTCCCCGGCAGTTTACCGTTCGCTTCGATGAAAACCTCAACCCGGTTATCTTTGATCAGCAAAACGTTCGCCAGAAAAGCGTTCCCCGTTTGCGCGCCGATGACGATCAACTGAAAGCGCCCGAGGCACTGGCCCGACTAAAAGGGCTAAAAAAAGATGCTACTCAGGTGAGCAAAAACCTGCTCCCGCGTCTTGAAACGGCCCTACGTACCACCCGACGCTGGTCGCTGGCAGATTTTCATTCTCTGTTTGTTAATCATCCCTTTACCCGTCTGGTTACCCAGCGATTAATATGGGGGGTTTATCCGGCAAATGAACCGCGTTGTTTACTCAAAGCCTTTCGTGTGGCCGCAGAGGGGGAGTTCTGCAATGCGCAAGATGAGCCAATTGACCTGCCTGCGGACGCTCTGATTGGCATTGCCCACCCGTTAGAAATGACAGCAGAAATGCGCAGTGAATTTGCACAGCTTTTTGCCGATTACGAAATTATGCCGCCTTTTCGCCAGTTGTCGCGCCGCACGGTGCTGCTCACACCTGACGAGTCAACCAGTAACAGCCTGACTCGCTGGGAAGGTAAATCCGCTACCGTTGGGCAACTTATGGGAATGCGATACAAAGGCTGGGAGTCAGGCTATGAGGACGCATTTGTCTATGACCTGGGTGAGTACCGGCTGGTCCTTAAGTTTTCACCCGGTTTTAACCACTACAATGTTGATAGCAAAGCGCTAATGAGCTTCCGTTCTCTTCGAGTGTACCGTGACAATAAATCCGTCACTTTTGCCGAACTTGATGTGTTTGATTTGAGTGAGGCGTTAAGCGCACCTGACGTCATTTTCCATTAAAACACAGCGGGCAGTGATGCAACTGCCCGTTATCAACACGACTTACCAGCGGGGAAAGCGATGATCGTGCAAAAAGAGCTGGTTGCTATTTACGATTATGAGGTCCCTGTACCTGAAAATCCGTTTTCCTTCAGACTTGAGATCCATAAATGCTCTGAATTATTTACAGGTTCCGTCTATCGACTGGAGCGATTCCGGCTACGTCCAACATTTCATCAACGTGATCGAGAAGATGCTGACCCGCTAATAAATGATGCGTTGATTTATATAAGAGATGAGTGTATTGATGAGCGAAAATTACGAGGTGAATCACCTGAAACTGTAATAGCAATTTTTAATCGTAAACTACAGAATATATTCAACCAACTAATAGAATATTACTTTATTAAAGGGGGAAGCGGTTTTCCCCCTTAGATGCGTTTCAATTTGCCCGTTACTTCAACAAATCAATCAACCGTAACAGAGCCACTAATAGCTCCAGTACGGCAATGAGCACGGTTAACTTTTGTGTCAGCGTGTCCATCCGCTCTCCTTATTAAGGAGCGCAACACCAGCACCTTACCCTTACACTGCCTGTCGATACTGGTTTACGTTTGTTGAGTCGCCATGTTGCACTCCGGATCAGAGCACTACCTGCGGCACCACCCGTCCGGTAGCCAGGACTTGAAATGGGTTCGATCCGGCGCAACTTCCCAACAGTCAGGATTATAAATCTCATTATCTTAATTGCAACACTGTCCAGAGGTGGTTATAATTCGTTCGTTGAGATGCCATGTTGCACTATCAGTAACTTAACATCAAAGTAGTAAATAAAAGAACCTGCCTCACCAGCAGGTTTTTTTATTTTCTGCGATCTACTTTCCAGATATTTTTTGCCAATAGCCCACCATAAATATTCACATCCCGGTCAAATGGTGCGTTGAATATAAAATCGATGAATTTATAAATAAAAATGAGTTATATGATGAATTAATAAAAACAGTAATCATTTTATTAAAGGGGGAAGCGGTTTTCCCCCTTAGATGCGTTTCAATTTGCCCGTTACTTCAACAAATCAATCAACCGTAACAGAGCCACTAATAGCTCCAGTACAGCAATGAGCACGGTTAACTTTTGTGTCAGCGTGTCCATCCGCTCTCCTTATTAAGGAGCGCAACACCAGCACCTTACCCTTACACTGCCTGTCGATACTGGTTTACGTATGTTGGACCACGATGTTGCACTCCGGATCAGGGCACCACCTGCAGCACCACCCGTCCGGTAGCCAGGACTTGAAATAGATTCGATCCGGCGCAACGTCCCAACGGTCTGGATTATAAATCTCATTATCTTAATTGCAACGGGGTCCAGCCGTGGTTATAATTCGTTCGTTGGAACACGATGTTGCACAGGCTGTGGTGTTAGGCCTGAAAGTAGTAAATAAAAGAACCTGCCTCACCAGCAGGTTTTTTTATTTACTGTGATCTGCTTTCCAGATATTTTTCGCTCAAACAACTAATGCGCCAAACATTTATTGCGCGTAAAATATCGTTTATTTCATTAATACATTTCAGGGATGAATATATGTCACCGCAGAATAATCATCTGCAGCGTCCGCCTGCTGCTGTGTTATACGCCGATGAACTGGCAAAATTAAAACAAAATGATAACGCACCTTGCCCGCCCGGTTGGCAGTTAAGTTTGCCTGCGGCCCGTGCTTTTATCCTTGGCGATAGCGCGCAAAATATTAGCCGTAAAGTGGTGATTAGTCCCTCCGCTGTCGAACGCATGTTAGTCACTCTTGCCACCGGGCGCGGTTTGATGTTGGTGGGGGAACCTGGCACCGCAAAATCTCTCCTGTCTGAATTACTGGCAACCGCTATTAGCGGCGATGCCGGGTTAACCATCCAGGGCGGCGCATCTACTACCGAAGATCAAATCAAGTACGGCTGGAACTACGCCCTGCTTATCAACCATGGTCCGTCAACGGAAGCACTGGTCCCTGCCCCGCTTTACCAGGGAATGCGCGACGGCAAAATCGTCCGTTTTGAAGAGATAACGCGTACACCGCTGGAAGTACAAGACTGTCTGTTAGGTATGCTTTCTGACAGGGTGATGACGGTGCCGGAACTCACCGGTGAAGCCAGTCAGCTCTATGCGCGGGAAGGCTTTAATATTATTGCCACTGCCAATACCCGCGATCGCGGCGTCAATGAGATGAGTGCCGCGCTAAAGCGTCGCTTCGATTTTGAAACCGTCTTTCCGATTATGGATTTCGCCCAGGAGCTGGAACTGGTCGCCAGTGCTTCGGCGCGTTTGCTGGCCCATAGCGGTATTCCGCATAAAGTGCCTGACGCAGTACTGGAGTTACTGGTACGCACCTTCCGCGATCTGCGTGCCAACGGCGAAAAGAAAACGTCAATGGATACACTGACAGCGATTATGTCCACCGCTGAAGCCGTGAACGTGGCCCACGCCGTAGGCGTCCGCGCCTGGTTTTTAGCGAATCGCGCGGGGGAGCCTGCCGACCTGGTGGACTGTATTGCCGGAACCATCGTCAAAGATAACGAAGAAGATCGCGCTCGTCTGCGCCGTTACTTCGAACAGCGTGTCGCCACACATAAAGAAGCTCACTGGCAGGCTTATTATCAAGCCCGCCACCGCCTGCCGTGAGGAAAGAGGCATGAGCGAGCCGTTAATTGTCGGCATCCGGCATCATAGTCCGGCCTGCGCCCGGCTGGTGAAATCGTTAATCGAAAGCCAGCGGCCACGATACGTGTTGATTGAAGGCCCGGCTGATTTTAATGACCGGGTAGACGAACTTTTTTTTTCCCACCAGCTTCCGGTAGCTATTTACAGTTATTGCCAGTATCAGGACGGTGCAGCCCCCGGGCGTGGTGCCTGGACGCCATTTGCTGAATTTTCGCCGGAGTGGCAGGCGCTACAAGCCGCACGTCGTATTCAGGCACAAACTTACTTCATCGATTTGCCTTGCTGGGCGCAGAGTGAAGAAGAGGACGATTCGCCTGATACGCAAGATGAAAGCCAGGCCTTACTGCTGCGTGCCACCCGCATGGATAACAGCGATACCCTGTGGGATCACTTGTTCGAAGATGAAAGCCAGCAAACTGCATTACCCTCTGCGCTGGCGCACTATTTTGCCCAACTGCGGGGCGATTTCCCCGGCGATGCACTCAATCGTCAGCGCGAAGCCTTTATGGCTCGCTGGATTGCATGGGCGGTGCAGCAAAATAATGGCGACGTGTTAGTCGTCTGCGGTGGCTGGCACGCTCCGGCACTGGCAAAAATGTGGCGCGAATGCCCGCAGGACATTAACACGCCGGAATTGCCCTCGCTGGCAGATGCCATTACAGGTTGTTATCTCACGCCCTACAGTGAAAAGCGCCTTGATGTGCTGGCAGGATACCTTTCCGGTATGCCTGCCCCGGTCTGGCAAAACTGGTGCTGGCAGTGGGGCTTACAGCAGGCCGGTGAACAACTGCTAAAAACGGTTCTCACCCGTTTGCGCCAGCACAACTTGCCTGCTTCGACCGCGGATATGGCTGCCGCACATCTGCATGCAATGGCACTGGCACAGTTGCGCGGTCATACACTACCGTTACGCACTGACTGGCTGGATGCCATAGCAGGCTCGTTGATTAAAGAAGCCCTGAATGCACCGTTGCCGTGGAGCTATCGCGGCGTTATTCATCCCGATACCGATCCGATTCTGCTAACGTTGATAGACACATTAGCGGGTGACGGATTCGGTAAACTTGCCCCTTCCACGCCACAACCGCCTCTGCCAAAAGATGTCACCTGCGAACTGGAACGTACCGCAATCTCTCTTCCGGCGGAGCTTACCTTAAATCGCTTTACCCCCGATGGGCTGGCGCAAAGTCAGGTGTTACATCGGCTGGCAATACTGGAGATCCCTGGGATTGTACGCCAGCAGGGAAGTACACTGACACTTGCAGGCAACGGTGAAGAACACTGGAAATTAACCCGCCCGCTTAGCCAGCATGCGGCATTGATTGAGGCCGCATGCTTTGGTGCAACACTTCAGGAAGCCGCACGCCATAAATTAGAAGCCGATATGCTGGACGCGGGTGGAATCGGCAGTATCACCACATGTCTTAGCCAGGCGGCGTTAGCGGGTCTGGCGTCCTTCAGTCAACAATTACTGGAGCAACTCACATTATTAATCGCCCAGGAAAATCAATTTGCCGAAATGGGCCAGGCGCTGGAAGTGCTATATGCCTTATGGCGGCTGGATGAAATTAGCGGTATGCAAGGCGCGCAGATATTACAAACGACGTTATGCGCGGCTATCGATCGCACGCTGTGGCTGTGTGAATCTAACGGCAGACCGGATGAAAAGGAGTTTCACGCTCACCTGCATAGCTGGCAAGCGCTTTGCCATATTCTGCGCGATCTACATAGCGGCGTTAATTTATCCGGCGTTTCGCTTTCTGCGGCGGTAGCCTTACTGGAGCGACGCAGTCAGGCGATTCATGCCCCGGCGCTGGATCGCGGCGCGGCTCTTGGCGCACTAATGCGTCTGGAACATCCCAACGCCAGTGCCGAAGCGGCGCTGACGATGCTGGCGCAGTTATCCCCGGCACAATCCGGCGAGGCGCTGCACGGTTTGCTGGCATTAGCCCGTCATCAACTGGCCTGTCAACCTGCATTTATCGCCGGTTTCAGCAGCCATTTGAATCAACTGAGTGATGCCAATTTTATCAATGCCCTGCCCGATTTACGCGCGGCGATGGCCTGGCTACCGCCACGAGAACGCGGAACGCTGGCGCATCAGGTGCTTGAGCATTATCAACTGGCGCAACTTCCCGTTTCGGCACTGCAAATGCCGTTGCATTGTCCACCGCAAGCCATTGCACATCATCAACAACTCGAACAGCAGGCACTGGCATCGCTGCAACACTGGGGAGTTTTCCATGTCTGAACTGAACGATCTTCTGACCACCCGTGAGCTACAACGCTGGCGATTAATTCTTTGCGAAGCGGCAGAAACGACGCTTTGTGGGCTGGATGACAACGCCCGGCAGATAGATCACGCGCTGGAGTGGCTGTATGGGCGCGATCCTGAACGGCTCCAGCGTGGTGAACGCTCTGGTGGATTAGGTGGCTCAAATCTCACCACTCCTGAGTGGATCAACAGTATCCACACGCTGTTTCCGCAACAGGTGATTGAGCGGCTGGAAAGCGATGCCGTACTGCGCTACGGCATTGAAGATGTGGTGACAAATCTCGACGTGCTGGAACGTATGCAGCCTTCGGAAAGCCTGCTACGCGCCGTTTTGCACACCAAACATCTGATGAATCCCGAAGTACTGGCTGCCGCCCGCCAGATAGTGCGCCAGGTTGTTGAAGAAATTATGGCGCGACTGGCAAAGGAAGTTCGTCAGGCTTTTTCTGGTGTCCGCGATCGCCGTCGCCGCTCATTAATTCCACTGGCGCGAAACTTTGATTTCAAAAGTACTCTGCGCGCCAACATGCAACACTGGCACCCGCAACACGGCAAGTTGTATATCGAATCCCCCCGCTTTAACAGCCGCATTAAACGCCAAAGCGAACAATGGCAACTGGTCTTACTGGTTGATCAAAGCGGATCGATGGTGGACTCGGTGATCCACTCTGCGGTGATGGCGGCCTGTTTGTGGCAGTTACCCGGCATTCGTACCCATCTGGTGGCGTTTGACACAAGCGTGGTTGATCTCACGGCAGACGTTGCCGATCCGGTAGAGTTATTAATGAAAGTACAGTTGGGCGGCGGGACCAATATCGCCAGTGCCGTGGAGTATGGTCGGCAACTTATTGAACAACCAGCAAAAAGCGTCATTATCCTCGTGAGCGATTTTTACGAAGGGGGTTCATCATCATTGCTGACGCATCAGGTGAAAAAGTGTGTCCAGAGCGGCATCAAAGTGCTGGGACTGGCAGCGCTCGATAGCACCGCAACGCCTTGCTATGACCGCGATACGGCCCAGGCGCTGGTTAATGTCGGCGCACAAATAGCCGCCATGACGCCGGGCGAGCTGGCATCATGGCTTGCGGAGAATCTTCAGTCATGAATTCACTACGTCCGGAATTATTAGAACTGACACCGCAGGCACTGACGGCGTTAAGCAATGCCGGTTTTGTTAAGCGCAGTCTTAAGGAACTGGAAAATGGCAACGTCCCGGAAATCAGCCATGAGAACGGCGCTTTAATCGCCACCTTCAGTGACGGTGTCCGTACCCAGCTGGCGAACAGCCAGGCACTGAAAGAGGCTCAGTGCAGCTGCGGGGCCAGCGGCATGTGCCGTCATCGCGTGATGCTGGTGTTAAGTTATCAACGACTTTGTGCCACCGTCCAGCCCACGGAAAAAGAAGAAGAGTGGGATCCGGCAATCTGGCTGGAAGAACTGGCTACCCTGCCCGATGCCACCCGCAAACGCGCGCAGGCGCTGGTCGCTAAAGGCATCACCATTGAGTTGTTCTGTGCGCCGGGCGAAATTCCCTCTGCCCGCTTACCGATGAGCGATGTGCGTTTTTATTCCCGTAGCAGTATTCGTTTCGCCCGTTGTGATTGTATTGAAGGCACACTTTGCGAACATGTCGTACTGGCTGTGCAGGCCTTCGTCGAGGCCAAAGCGCAGCAAGCAGAATTTAACCATTTAATCTGGCAGATGCGCAGCGAACACGTCACATCATCTGACGATCCGTTTGCCAGCGAAGAAGGCCAAACGTGTCGTCAATATGTTCAGCAATTAAGCCAGGCATTATGGCTTGGCGGCATCAGCCAGCCGCTTATTCACTACGAGGCAGCATTCAACCGCGCATTGCAGGCGGCAGAGGCCTGCAACTGGCGCTGGGTGAGTGAATCACTACGACAGCTACGGGCAAGCGTTGATGCCTTCCACACTCGCGCCAGCCACTATCATGCCGGAGAATGCTTACGTCAGCTTGCGGCATTAAACAGTCGATTAAATTGCGCACAAGAGATGGCCCGGCGCGACAGTGTTGGTGAAGTTCCTCCTGTGCCGTGGCGCACGGTCGTTGGCTCTGGCATTGCCGGAGAAGCAAAGCTTGATCATCTGCGGCTGGTGTCTTTAGGTATGCGTTGCTGGCAGGATATTGAGCATTATGGTTTACGCATCTGGTTTACCGATCCCGACACCGGCAGTATTTTGCACCTTTCGCGCAGTTGGCCGCGAAGTGAACAGGAAAACTCACCGGCAGCTACGCGTCGGCTGTTTAGTTTTCAGGCTGGCGCACTGGCGGGTGGGCAAATTGTTTCACAAGCAGCAAAACGCAGTGCCGATGGCGAGCTGCTGTTAGCTACCCGCAACCGCTTAAGCAGCGTTGTGCCGCTGTCGCCTGATGCCTGGCAAATGTTGAGCGCGCCGTTACGCCAGCCGGGCATTGTGGCTTTGCGGGAATATTTACGCCAGCGTCCCCCCGCCTGCATACGGCCTCTTAATCAGGTCGATAACTTATTTATTCTGCCGGTCGCTGAGTGTATTTCGCTCGGTTGGGATAGCAGCCGCCAGACGCTGGATGCGCAGGTAATCAGCGGCGAAGGTGAAGATAATCTCCTGACGTTATCCCTTCCGGCATCTGCCTGTTCTCCTTTTGCCGTTGAACGCATGGCGGCGCTTTTGCAACAAACAGACGACCCCGTGAGTCTGGTTTCTGGCTTTGTCAGTTTTGTTGATGGGCAATTGACACTGGAACCACGGGTGATGATGACAAAAACCCGCGCCTGGGCGCTGGACGCAGAAACTGCGCCTGTGGCACCGCTACCTTCTGCCAGCGTTTTGCCTGTGCCGTCTACCGCTCATCAGTTGCTGATGCGCTGCCAGGCGTTACTTATTCAACTGCTCCATAACGGCTGGCGCTATCAGGAACAGAGCGCTATTAGTCAGGCAGAGTTGCTGGCGAATGACCTCTCCGCGGTCGGTTTTTATCGGCTGGCACATGTGTTGGGACAATTTCGTAATACAGAAAGCGAGGCACGGGTAGAAGCAATGAATAACGGTGTTTTACTTTGCGAACAATTATTCCCCATGCTTCAGCAACAAGGATGAAATAGTGCTTTTTACTAAGAGTTCTACTCCAGTTCCGGACTGCTCACGTCACGGTATTAGGCATATTCTATATAGCCCCTGGTGAGAGTCACCAGTTTCTTGATTAAATAAAATGGAGTTTTACATGAAGGCTTTCAATAAGCTGTTTTCCCTCGTTGTTGCATCTGTTCTGGTTTTCTCTCTTGCTGGCTGCGGTGACAAAGAAGAATCGAAGAAATTCAGCGCCAATCTGAACGGCACTGAAATTGCCATTACCTATGTCTACAAAGGTGACAAGGTGCTTAAGCAATCTTCTGAAACCAAAATTCAATTTGCTTCTATTGGTGCAACCACCAAAGAAGACGCTGCCAAGACACTTGAGCCGTTAAGCGCCAAATACAAAAACATCGCGGGTGTTGAAGAAAAATTAACCTATACAGATACCTACGCGCAGGAAAACGTGACTATCGATATGGAAAAAGTGGATTTTAAAGCCCTGCAGGGTATTTCAGGAATCAACGTTTCTGCTGAAGATGCCAAAAAAGGTATCACTATGGCGCAAATGGAACTGGTGATGAAAGCCGCTGGTTTTAAAGAAGTGAAATAATCTGTCGGCGGCCATGTTTCGCATGGCCGCCATACCCGTCTTAGCTTTTCTTCACATGCTGGCGCGCTGCCAGTCCACGCAGAAAATAACGTAAAAATTGATCGCCGCATTCGCGGAAGTTTTTATGATCCGGTGCGCGCATCATCGCTGTAATTTCCGGCATCGAAACGCGGAACTGCTGTTCGGTGAGGATAGCCAGAATGTCATCGGTTTTCAGCGAAAACGCGATGCGTAATTTTTTCAGCACGATGTTGTTATTAATGCGACGTTCCGGCTCCAGTGCCGGAGCAGACTCATCCTTGCCGCGTTTTTCATAAATCAGGCCATTGAGGAATGACGACAAAAAAATGTCCGGACAACGCTGAAAACCCTCTTCGTCTTCTTTACGTAGCCAGACGGCGATCTGTTCCGCGGTGGCTTCGACATTACCCAGCGCCAGAATACGCACCAGGTCATTATTATTGGCTTTCAAAATGTAGCGCACGCTGCGCAGAATATCGTTACTTAGCATGAGGCCTTCAGGTGTTGATGAGGCAAAAAGCCATTTTAGCAGTCTTTTACAGGCCAATCGCCTCTTTTAAGCTTTTCAGATAACGGCGGCTGACCGGCACGGTTAAGCCATTACGCAAAATCAACTCGGCCTGGCCGTTATCTTCCAGACGAATCTCCTGTAAATGCGCGAGGTTAACCAGATACTGACGATGGCAGCGCAGTAGTGGTGTACGACTTTCCAGGGTACGTAATGTCAATTCGGTAAAGCCCTCTTTCCCTTCGTGGCTGGTAACGTAGACACCGCTCATCCGACTGCTGACAAATGCCACATCTTTCATTTGCAGCAAATAAATCCGACTATGCCCCGTACAAGGGATAAATTTCAGCGCCTGTTGATTTTCCGGTAACAGCGAAACATCCTGCTTGCTGCGCTCCTGACGCAATCGCGCCAGCGTTTTCTCCAGTCGCGCTTCATCAATTGGCTTCAGCAGATAATCAAAGGCATGTTCTTCAAAGGCTTTAATAGCGTATTCGTCAAACGCAGTGAGAAAAACAATATACGGGCGATGTTCCGGGTCAAGCATCCCCACCATTTCCAGACCACTGATGCGCGGCATCTGGATATCGAGAAACAGCACATCCGGGCGCAGTTTATGCACCGCGCCGATCCCTTCCACGGCGTTTGAACACTCTCCAACGATTTCAATATCGCTCTGCTCCTGCAAAAATACGCGCAGGTTCTCCCGTGCTAACGGTTCATCATCGACAATTAAGACTTTAATCATGCCTCGTCCCTCCATGGTAGTCGTAACGTTATTCGGGTGTAACTATCAGGCTCACAGGCGACGCTTATTCCATAGTCATCGCCAAACCGTTCACGTAAACGCTTATCCACCAGATTCATCCCCAGCCCACTGGCATTGGTTACCGGTTGATACAAACCGGCATTGTCTTCGATCTCCAGCATCAAATGTTGCCCCTCACGTCGGGCGCTGATTGCCACTCGCCCTGTATCCAGCAGTTGTGATGTCCCATGTTTAATGGCGTTTTCCACTATCGGTTGCAGGGTAAACGCGGGCAATTGCTGCTGGGATAATTCTTGCGGAATAGCAATGTTGACCTGCAACCGCGACTGGAAGCGCGCCTTTTCAATTTGCAGATAAGCGTTCACATGTTCAATTTCGTCGGCGAGAGTAACAAACTCCGAAGGCCGCTTTAAGTTTTTGCGGAAAAAAGTGGAAAGATACTGCACCAGCTGGCTGGCCTGTTCGCTGTCGCGGCGGATCACCGCTTTAATGGTGTTAAGCGCATTAAACAAAAAATGAGGATTCACCTGGGCGTGAAGCAGTTTGATTTCTGACTGGGTGAGCATCGCTTTTTGCCGCTCATATTGCCCGGCAAGAATCTGCGCCGAAAGCAGTTGCGCAATCCCCTCGCCCAGCGTGCGGTTTATTGAACTGAATAAACGGTTTTTGGCTTCATACAATTTGATGGTGCCCATCACGCGCTGATTTTCGCCACGCAACGGAATTACCAGCGTCGACCCCAGTTTGCATTGCGGATGCAAAGAGCAACGATAAGGTACTTCGTTGCCATCAGCGTAGACCACTTCACCGGTTTCAATCGCTTTTAAGGTGTAAGTCGAAGAAATCGGTTTGCCGGGTAAATGGTGGTCGTCACCAATTCCGGTAAAGGCCAGCAATTTCTCTCGATCGGTAATCGCGACTGCACCAATATCCAGCTCCTGATACAGCACCTGAGCCACTTTCATGCTGTTCACTTCGTTAAACCCCTGTCGCAAAATGCCTTCCGTCGAGGCTGCCACTTTCAGCGCAGTGGCAGAAAAAGCAGAAGTGTATTTTTCAAACATCGCGCGTTTATCGAGCAATATACGCATAAACAGCGCCGCGCCGACGGTATTGGTGACCATCATTGGTGCAGCAATATTACTCACCAGACGCACCGCATCTTCATAAGGTCGGGCGATCGCAAGGATGATCAGCATTTGCACCATTTCAGCGACGAACGTGACGGCACCGGCGGTAATGGGGTTAAAGACTTTATCAGTGCGCCCGCGACGGATCAGGATGCTGTGTACCAGGCCGCCGAGCAATCCTTCAACGATGGTTGAGATCATGCAACTTAGCGCGGTCATGCCCCCCATCGAATATCGATGTAAGCCGCCGGTCAGACCAACCAGCCCACCGACGACGGGACCGCCGAGTAAGCCGCCCATTACCGCGCCTATCGCACGGGTATTGGCAATAGAATCGTCAATGTGCAACCCAAACCAGGTGCCCATGATGCAGAAGATGGAAAAGACGATGTAGCAGAGAAATTTATGCGGCAGACGAACCGTGACCTGCATTAACGGTATGAATAATGGCGTTTTACTCATTAACCACGCAATGACTAAAAAAACGCACATCTGCTGAAGCAGCAGCAACACCAGATTAAAATCGTACATACCCGCAAACCACACTTCCCTTTAAAACGCGTAACATACATTGCCTGCGTTTAACTTTCTTTGAACTCTTGCAGAAAAATGAGAATTCGTGAGTACGATCACTCAAAATCGCCTGGCAAAAATAAAATCACCCTATAGATGCACAAAAAACGGGCAAAACTACCTGGTTCGCAAAACTGCGTCTAAAGTTAAACCGGGACCTCGCGAGCAAGGGTGAGACGATGGCGCTTTACACAATTGGTGAAGTGGCGTTGCTTTGTGATATTAACCCTGTCACGTTACGCGCGTGGCAGAGGCGTTACGGGTTGCTGAAACCGCAACGGACAGACGGCGGTCATCGACTGTTCAACGATGCCGATATTGACCGTATCCGCGAGATCAAACGCTGGATCGACAACGGCGTGCAGGTCAGCAAAGTTAAAATGCTGCTCAGTAATGAAAATGTTGATGTGCAGAACGGCTGGCGCGATCAGCAAGAAACATTACTGACCTACCTGCAAAGCGGCAATCTGCATAGCCTGCGAACGTGGATCAAAGAGCGCGGTCAGGATTACCCCGCCCAGACACTCACCACACATCTGTTTATTCCTCTGCGCCGACGACTTCAATGCCAACAACCGACTCTCCAGGCGCTGCTGGCGATCCTCGACGGCGTACTGATCAACTACATCGCCATTTGTCTGGCTTCGGCACGTAAAAAACAGGGTAAAGATGCGCTGGTGGTTGGCTGGAATATTCAGGATACCACCCGTCTGTGGCTGGAGGGCTGGATTGCCAGTCAACAAGGATGGCGCATTGATGTCCTCGCCCACTCGCTCAATCAACTACGCCCTGAACTATTCGAAGGTCGTACATTGCTGGTGTGGTGCGGTGAAAATCGAACCTCCGCCCAACAGCAGCAACTCACCAGTTGGCAAGAACAAGGCCATGATATTTTCCCACTCGGCATTTAATGATTCGTTAACAAATGCGCTTTACTGTACAATCCTTTCGTTAACATAAGGAGTGCATTATGCGCATAGCTAAAATTGGGGTCATCGCCCTGTTCCTGTTTATGGCGTTCGGCGGAATTGGTGGCGTCATGCTCGCAGGTTATACCTTTATTTTGCGTGCTGGCTAAGCGCCTGCACCAGCCTTTCAAACAGGCGGTCTGCGATGATCGCCGCCAGTGCCACCAGTAACGCCCCCTGGATCACATACGCGGTATTAAATCCGCTAAGCCCGATGATGATGGGCGTACCCAGCGTGCTGGCCCCTACCGTTGAGGCGATCGTCGCCGTACCAATGTTGATAATCACCGAAGTTCGCACGCCCGCCAGAATCACCGGAGCCGCCAGCGGTAGCTCGACCTTACGCAGTCGCTGACCACGACTCATTCCCATACCTTTCGCAACTTCTGTCACGCTGGCATCGATCGCTCCCAGCCCGGCAAGTGTCGCCTGCAGGACGGGCAGCACACCGTAAAGGATCAAGGCGATAATCGCTGGTTGCAGACCAAAGCCGATCACCGGAACGGCAATCGCCAGCACTGCGACAGGCGGAAAAGTCTGTCCAACGGCGGCAATAGTTTCCACCAGTGGGCGAAATTCCGCGCCCCACGGGCGAGTGACAGCAATTCCGGCACCAGTGCCAATGATCACCGCAAACAAACTCGACATTCCCACCAGCCAGAAATGAGCCAGTGCCAGAGCTGCAAAACTTTCTTGCTGATAAACGGGTCGTGGCAGTTGTGGGAACAAGGCAGCAAACAGCGGCTGGCTGTAAGGCAGCCAGAAAATCAGTGCCACAAACAAAGCAATGAGCCAGAACAGCGGATCGCGCAACATCTTCATAAGCTTACGCCTCCTCCAGCAGATCCTGAAAATGCAGCGTGCCGCAAGGCTGGCCCTGCGTGTTCACCACCGGCAGCACCTCGCATCCCCGCGCGACAAACAGGGAGAGCGCATCGCGTAGCGTCATCTCTTCTGCCAGTGCCTCACCTTCTGCCCGTTCTTCGCGACGCACGTAATCCGCCACACTACGTAACGAAAGCAGGCGCACCCCCAGTTCACTACGTCCAAAAAACTGGCGGACAAAATCATTCGCCGGACGAGTCAGCATCGTCAGCGGATTCCCCTGCTGCACCACTTCACCGTGATCCATCAATACCAGATGTTCTGCCAGCCTTAGCGCCTCATCAATATCATGAGTGACCAGCACAATAGTGCGCCCCAGCAAACGGTGAATGCGCGTCATCTCTTGTTGCAACGCGCCGCGCGTTACCGGGTCCAGTGCGCCAAAAGGTTCATCCATCAGTAAGACTTGCGGATCGGCAGCCAGTGCGCGCGCCACTCCCACACGTTGCTGCTGACCACCGGAAAGCTGATGCGGATAACGCTCACGCAAATTTGACTCCAGCCCCAGTAGCGTCATTAATTCGTCGATACGATCGTCAATCCGTGCCCGCGACCATTTTTGTAATTGCGGCACGGTAGCGATGTTTTGCGCCACGCTCCAGTGGGGGAACAGGCCAATAGATTGAATGGCATAGCCCATCCGGCGGCGCAACTCCAGTACTGGCAGCGAGCGAATTTCTTCTCCGGCAAAGCGGATCACGCCGCTGTCATGTTCCACCAGGCGGTTAATCATTTTCAAGGTGGTGGATTTGCCGGAGCCAGATGTGCCAATCAGCACCGAAAAACTCCCTTCCTGAAAATTGAGATTAAGATCGTTAACGGCTTTTTGTGCGCCAAACAGTTTGCTGACATGGCTAAATTCAATCATTACGTTTCACCTTCAGCAGTGCGATAAGCAAATCGAACAGGGCATCGATCAGCACCGCCAGAACAATTACCGGGATCACCCCCAGCAACACTAAATCAATGGCGCTGCTTAGCAGCCCCTGGAAAACCAGCGCACCAAAACCGCCTGCGCCGATTAACGCCGCAATCACCGCCATACCTACAGTTTGCACCATCACCACCCGCAGGCTGCGCAGAAATACCGGTAACGCCAGCGGTAACTGAACATGCAGGAATCGCTGCGCCCCGCTCATCCCCATCGCTCTGGCGCTCTCCAGCACATCGCGCGGGATCTGGTTCAAGCCTACTACCACGCCGCGCACCAGCGGCAGCAAGGCATAGAGCACCAGCGCAATCAGTGCGGGTGTCATTCCGGTTCCTGCTATGCCGAGCTTCCCCAGCCACGGAAAGGCCGTCACCAGCGCGGCAAGCGGCGCAATCAACAGGCCAAAGAGCGCCACCGAAGGCACGGTCTGAATGACATTGAGCAGAGAAAAAATTGCCCCCTGCCGCGCAGTGGAAAAGTAGCACCAGATGCCCAACGGCACACCAATCACTAACGCAGGCAGCACCGCACCAAACAGCAACGTCAGATGTTGTGCCAGCGCGTCGTCAAACACATCCTGACGGTTGGCGTATTCTTTCATTAGCGAGAGATCGTTAAGCGTGCCGGAGTACAGCAACCACAGCGGAATAATGGCAATCTGCATATGCAACAACCAGCGCCACAGCGGATGCGTGGAGATTCGGCGGATGGCATCGCTACAGGCCAGCAATGCCAGCGCCGCAGCCAGCCAGAAACCACTGCCGAGGCTGGTACGCGCCAGCGCACTGCCATTTTGCGCCAGTTGTGTCGCCGCCTTTCCCGCGCCCCACACCAGCAATACGAAGACGAATTGCGCCAGAATGAGTGCACAAATGCTGCCTTTTTTACCGGGAATAAAACAGGCCGTCAGCCAGGCGCAACCAACGCCCACCAGCATCCAGATCGTTTGCGGCCACAGCTGCCAGAGATGACGCCCCTCACCCGAAACTAAACGATTAGGCGCGTAACTGATAAACGGCAGCGCCGCTGCGATTGCCGTCAGCAACAGCAGCAGCGCCAGAACAGGATTAATACGGAAATAAGTCACGGGAAATTACTTCGTCCACCCTTTTTGTTTCAGGTAGTCGGCAGCCACTTTTTTGGCATCCAGTCCTTCCACAGCAATGCTGGCATTCAGTTGCTGCAATGTTTTTGCATCGAGGCTGGCGAAGACTGGCTGTAGCCACTGTGCCATTTGCGGATACTCCTTCAACACCGACTCACGCACCACTGGTGCAGGCGCGTAGATAGGTTGCACACCTTGCGGATCGCTTAAGGTTTGCAGCCCCAGCGCCGCTACCGGGCCGTCAGTGCCGTAAGCCATTGCAGCATTAACGCCAGAGGTTTGCTGGGCAGCGGCTTTGATCGTCACCGCCGTGTCGCCACCAGCCAGTGACAGCAACTGATCCTGACCGAGCTTAAAGCCATAGGCTTTTTCAAACGCGGGTAACGCATCGGCGCGTTCGATAAACTCTGCCGAGGCTGCCAGTTTGAAGGTGCCGCCCTCTTGCAGATAACGACTCAGGTCGGCAAGCGAAGTGAGTTTATTTTTCTCTGCCACATCCTGACGCACGGCGATAGTCCAGGTGTTATTTGCAGGCGCGGGCGTCAGCCAGATTAACTTGTTGTGCTCCGAATCGAGCTTTTTGACTTTCTCGTAACCTTGCTGCGCGTTTTTCCACGCTGCATCGTTTTCATCTTTAAAGAAGAAAGCGCCATTGCCGGTATATTCCGGATAGATATCCAGTTCACCGGAAGTAATCGCCCCGCGCACCACAGGAGTCGTTCCGAGTTGCACTTTATTCACCGTCGGTACGCCGTGGCTTTCCAGCACCTGCAAAATGATATTGCCGAGTAGCGCACCTTCGGTATCGATTTTTGAACCGACTTTAACGGGGGAAGCCGCCTGTAGCGGCAGGGGCACTGTTGCAAATAGTCGGTGGTGATAAACTTATCATCCCCTTTTGCTGATGGAGCTGCACATGAACCCATTCAAAGGCCGGCATTTTCAGCGTGACATCATTCTGTGGGCCGTACGCTGGTACTGCAAATACGGCATCAGTTACCGTGAGCTGCAGGAGATGCTGGCTGAACGCGGAGTGAATGTCGATCACTCCACGATTTACCGCTGGGTTCAGCGTTATGCGCCTGAAATGGAAAAACGGCTGCGCTGGTACTGGCGTAACCCTTCCGATCTTTGCCCGTGGCACATGGATGAAACCTACGTGAAGGTCAATGGCCGCTGGGCGTATCTGTACCGGGCCGTCGACAGCCGGGGCCGCACTGTCGATTTTTATCTCTCCTCCCGTCGTAACAGCAAAGCTGCATACCGGTTTCTGGGTAAAATCCTCAACAACGTGAAGAAGTGGCAGATCCCGCGATTCATCAACACGGATAAAGCGCCCGCCTATGGTCGCGCGCTTGCTCTGCTCAAACGCGAAGGCCGGTGCCCGTCTGACGTTGAACACCGACAGATTAAGTACCGGAACAACGTGATTGAATGCGATCATGGCAAACTGAAACGGATAATCGGCGCCACGCTGGGATTTAAATCCATGAAGACGGCTTACGCCACCATCAAAGGTATTGAGGTGATGCGTGCACTACGCAAAGGCCAGGCCTCAGCATTTTATTATGGTGATCCCCTGGGCGAAATGCGCCTGGTAAGCAGAGTTTTTGAAACGTAAGGCCTTTGAATAAGACAAAAGGCTGCCTCATCGCTAACTTTGCAACAGTGCCGCGGCAGGCTCACGGCTGCCAACATAACCAGTGAACCTGCCCAGAGCTTTAAGAGTGGCATGATGCTTTCCTCATTCTTTTACTGTTGTTTTCAGCGAATTAAGAGAAAAGCATAGTTGATAATGGCGGGGTTAGCTTGAGCGGAAGGATTCAGTTGCAGAATCAGATAAATACTTAAGAGGCATATTCGGTCCGGCGTTTCCTGCCGGATGCGGCGCGAGCGCCTTATCCGGCCTACAAAGGGCGCAAACGTCGCGCCCTTACTAAAGCATTACAGCAACTCAAACTCGCCTTTCTTAACGCGTGCGGAATCAGTGCCGATAAATACATTGAACTTGCCAGGCTCGGCGTCATATTTCATCTGTTGATTCCAGAACTTCAGCGCCTCAATATCGATCGGGAAGCTGACAGTCTGAGTTTCGCCCGGTTTCAGGGTGATTTTCTCAAAGCCTTTCAGCTGTTTCACAGGGCGACTCATGGAAGCCGTCACATCCTGCAAGTACATCTGCACTACCGTGGCCCCCTCGCGCTTACCGGTGTTCGTCACCTGCACGCTGGCAGTCACTTTGCCGTCACGCTTCATGGTCGGCGCAGAAAGTTTCACATCAGAGACGGTGAAAGTGGTGTAGCTCAGCCCATAGCCGAACGGATACAACGCCCCGTTAGCTTCATCAAAATAACGCGAAGTGTATTTGTTCGGCTTGTCGGCATTATACGGGCGACCGGTATTCAGATGGCTGTAGTACACCGGGATCTGCCCGACAGAACGCGGGAAGGACATTGGCAGCTTGCCGGACGGGTTGTAATCGCCAAACAATACATCGGCAATTGCATTACCGCCTTCAGTCCCCGCAAACCAGGTTTCCAGAATCGCATCAGCCTGCTGATCTTCTTTCACCAGCGCCAGCGGACGCCCGTTCATCAGCACCAGCACCAGCGGTTTACCGGTGGCTTTCAGCGCCGCAATCAAGTCACGTTGGCTTTGCGGAATAGTGATATCGGTCCGGCTGGAGGCTTCGTGCGCCATCCCCTGTGCTTCACCGACTACAGCCACCACCACATCAGATTGTTTCGCCGTCTGCACCGCTTCATCAATCATCTCTTGCGGCGAACGCGGATCGACTTTGACCGCTTCTTCATACTGATTCAGGAAATCGATAATGCCTTTGTCACTGGTAACGTTCGCCCCTTTGGCATACAGCACTTTACCGTTTTCACCGACGGAATTTTTAATCCCGGTCAGTACGGTCACGGATTGATCGGCAACACCGGCTGCGGACCAGCTGCCCATCACGTCACGTTTACTGTCCGCCAGTGGCCCAACCACCGCAATGGTGGCCGATTTTTTCAGCGGTAACGTTTCGAGACGGTTTTTCAGCAACACCAGGCTTTCGCGCGCCACTTCACGCGCTTCTTTACGGTGCAGGCGGCTTTCGGCATTGGTATCCACCGGGTCAGACTCTTTCGGCCCCAAATGGCTGTATGGGTCGTTAAACAATCCCATATCATATTTAACGTTCAGTACATGGCGGGCAGCATCGTCCAGCTCTTCCATCGTCACTTTGCCGGATTTGATCAACCCAGGCAGATACTTCGAGTAATACTCGTCGCTCATACTCATGTTGATTCCGGATTTCAGCGCCACGCGCACCGCATCTTCCGGGTCTGCCGCCGTGCCATGTTTAATCAGCTCTTTGATTGCACCGTGATCGGAAACGGTGATGCCTTTAAAGCCCCACTGGTCGCGCAGAACATCTTTCAGCAGCCAGGAATCGGAGGTGGCTGGCGTGCCGTTCAGCGAGTTCAGCGCCACCATCACCGCGCCGCTGCCTGCGTCCAGCCCCGCTTTGTACGGCGGCATATAATCATTAAACAGGCGCTGCGGACTCATATCGACGGTGTTGTACTCTTTACCGCCTTCTACCGCGCCGTATGCGGCAAAGTGTTTGACGCTGGTCATCACCGAGTAGCGATCTGCCGGGCTTTTACCCTGCATCGCTTCCACCATGGTTTTACCCATTGTTGAGGTGAGATACGTATCTTCGCCAAAACCTTCGGAAGCACGTCCCCAGCGCGGATCGCGCGAGACATCGACCATCGGTGCCCAGGTCATATTCAGGCCATCATCTGCCGCTTCATAAGCAGAGACACGTCCGACCGTTTTCACTGCATCGAGGTTAAAAGACGAGGCCAGACCGAGGCTAATCGGGAACACCGTGCGCTGACCGTGCAGCACGTCGTAAGCAAAGAAAAGAGGAATTTTCAGGCGGCTTAATTCCATCACCTGATCCTGCATGGCGCGGATATCCTGACGGGTTACGGTGTTGAAAATCGCCCCAACCTGACCGTCTTTGATCATCTCGCGGATCGCCTCTTTCGGGTTATCCGGGCCGACGCTGATTAAGCGCAGCTGACCAATTTTCTCATCAACTGTCATTTTCTTAAGCAGTTCGGTGACGAACGCATCCCGCGCTTCGGGCGTTAATGGATGGTTGCCGAATAAATCATCCGCCAGTGCTGGCTGCAGGGCCAGACTCACCGCGATTCCTACTGAACATAGCCATTTCATATGGATTTTTCTTCCTCTGTTGCCCGACGAGGCAGCGAAAATGGTGCAAAAACCGTAGTTTGCCATAAGCATGATGGAGAGAGAAAAAGAATGCTCAGTTTATTGTCTGAATTTTCAAAATATTCACTCGCTGAATTGTCATACAAGGCGCTATTCTAGTTTGTGATATTTTTTCGCCACCACAAGGAGTGGAAAATGTCTTCCATGACAACAACTGATAATAAAGCCTTTTTGAATGAACTTGCCCGTCTGGTCGGTCATTCACACCTGCTCACCGATCCCGCAAAAACGGCCCGCTATCGCAAGGGCTTCCGTTCTGGTCAGGGCGACGCGCTGGCTGTCGTTTTCCCTGGCTCACTACTGGAATTGTGGCGGGTGCTGAAAGCCTGTGTCACCGCCGACAAAATTATTCTGATGCAGGCTGCCAATACAGGCCTGACCGAAGGATCGACGCCAAACGGTAACGACTATGATCGCGATATCGTGATCATCAGCACCCTGCGTCTCGACAAGCTGCACGTTCTTGGCAAGGGCGAACAGGTGCTGGCCTATCCGGGCACCACGCTCTATTCGCTGGAAAAAGCCCTCAAACCGCTGGGACGCGAACCGCACTCGGTGATTGGATCGTCGTGTATAGGCGCATCGGTTATCGGCGGTATTTGTAACAACTCCGGCGGCTCGCTGGTGCAACGTGGCCCGGCGTATACCGAAATGTCGTTATTCGCGCGTATAAATGAAGACGGCAAACTGACGCTGGTGAACCATCTGGGGATTGATCTGGGCGAAACGCCGGAGCAGATCCTTAGCAAGCTGGATGATGATCGCATCAAAGATGACGATGTGCGTCACGATGGTCGTCACGCCCACGATTATGACTATGTCCACCGCGTTCGTGATATTGAAGCCGACACGCCCGCACGTTATAACGCCGATCCGGATCGGTTATTTGAATCTTCTGGTTGCGCCGGGAAGCTGGCCGTCTTTGCGGTACGTCTAGATACCTTCGAAGCGGAAAAAAATCAGCAGGTGTTTTATATCGGCACCAACCAGCCGGAAGTGCTGACCGAAATCCGCCGTCATATTCTGGCTAACTTCGAAAATCTGCCGGTGGCCGGGGAATATATGCACCGGGATATCTACGATATTGCGGAAAAATACGGCAAAGACACCTTCCTGATGATTGATAAGTTAGGCACCGACAAGATGCCGTTCTTCTTTAATCTCAAGGGACGCACCGATGCGATGCTGGAGAAAGTGAAATTCTTCCGTCCGCATTTTACTGACCGTGCGATGCAAAAATTCGGTCACCTGTTCCCCAGCCATTTACCGCCGCGCATGAAAAACTGGCGCGATAAATACGAGCATCATCTGCTGTTAAAAATGGCGGGCGATGGCGTGGGCGAAGCCAAATCGTGGTTGGTGGATTATTTCAAACAGGCCGAAGGCGATTTCTTTGTCTGTACGCCGGAGGAAGGCAGCAAAGCGTTTTTACACCGTTTCGCCGCTGCGGGCGCAGCAATTCGTTATCAGGCGGTGCATTCCGATGAAGTCGAAGACATTCTGGCGTTGGATATCGCTCTGCGGCGTAACGACACCGAGTGGTATGAGCATTTACCGCCGGAGATCGACAGCCAGCTGGTGCACAAGCTCTATTACGGCCATTTTATGTGCTATGTCTTCCATCAGGATTACATAGTGAAAAAAGGCGTGGATGTGCATGCGTTAAAAGAACAGATGCTGGAACTGCTACAGCAGCGCGGCGCGCAGTACCCTGCCGAGCATAACGTCGGTCATTTGTATAAAGCACCGGAGACGTTGCAGAAGTTCTATCGCGAGAACGATCCGACCAACAGCATGAATCCGGGGATCGGTAAAACCAGTAAACGGAAAAACTGGCAGGAAGTGGAGTAAAAATTACGGATGGCAGAGTATCGCCATCCGAATTCACTTAATCGTTCTGTGCCGTCTGCCCCGCCGCCGCCATTTGGGCGGCTTTTTGTTTTTTATAGCTCAACGCTGCTGCCGGCACAGGCATCACTTTACCGGTTTCAATCCAGGTACGCAGGCGGCTGGCATCGGCAAAATGGGTATATTTGCCAAACGCGTCCATCACTACCAGCGCCACCGGTTTATTATTGATAACCGTACGCATCACCAGACAATGGCCCGCCGCATTGGTAAAGCCGGTTTTGGTTAACTGAATATTCCAGTTATCGCGATACACCAGATGATTAGTATTGCGGAACGGCAGCGTATACGTCGGGTTAGAGAAGGTTGCCATATCTTCCCGGGTAGTACTTAACTGCCCGATCAACGGATATTGTTTGCTGGCAATGAGCAGTTTGGTTAAGTCACGGGCAGTTGAAACGTTATGCACCGACAATCCGGTAGGTTCAACAAAGCGCGTGTTGTTCATTCCGAGCGATTTCGCTTTCGCATTCATTGCCTTAATAAAGGCTTTGTAACCACCGGGATAATGGTGCGCAAGGCTTGCCGCCGCGCGGTTTTCTGAAGACATCAGCGCCAGCAACAGCATATCTTTACGGCTGATTTCGCTATTCAGTCGTACGCGCGAATAGACCCCTTTCATCTCCGGCGTCTGGCTGATATCCACTTTTAGTTTTTCATCCAGCGGCAGTCGTGCATCCAGCACAACCATCGCGGTCATTAATTTGCTGATAGACGCAATCGGACGCACCAGATCCGGGTGGTTCGAATAGATCACTTTGTTGGTATTCAGATCAACAATCATCGCGCTACCGGAGGCAATTTCCGGTTGTGAAGCGGTGGTAGCGGCTGCCGTTTTCGCAACGGCCTGCGGTGCCAAAGGCACAGCCAGCATCAGGGCCAGGCTAAATAAAGAAACTCGAAATTTCGGCATGATGAGCATTCAGATAGTGGTTCACGCGCACGGGTTGCGCACCGCCGGAGTAAGGATTTACTGAGGCTAGCGACGCCATCATAACGAGCAAAAAGTGCGATCGTCAAAGGAGAATCGTGAGGAAATGCTGCATTGCTGACATTTACGCCAGCAATGCAACGTCAAAGAACTTTCTAGAACAGGCGATACCCGTAGCCCCATAGTATAACGGTTAGGGCGAGCAGCACTTCCAGTACCAGCACGCCAATCGCCAGCGTCGAACTAGAGAAGCTAAGGCCTTCCTCTTTGTTGATATTCAGGAAGCTCGGAATACCAAGGTAAAGCAGGTAGCCGGTGTAAAACAGCGCCACCGTGCCGACCAGCGCACACAACCAGACCAGCGGATAAAGCGCCACCAGACCGCTTAAAAACAGCGGAGTTGCAACGTAGCCCGCGAAGACCATGCAGTGCGCAAGTGACGGACGCTGCGGATAATTACGCGCCATCCACCAGATGACCCGCCCCATTACCGCAACCCCAGCCAGCATAACGCCATAAAACAGGACAGCCAGCGCCAGTCCGGTAAACCAGGATAACTTCAGGATAGTGCCATCGCCAAAATTCCAGCCAATCTGTGTAGTGCCAATGAAGGCGCAAATCACCGGAATCGCCGCCATCAGCAAAACGTGGTGGGTGTAATGGTGAGAAATCGTTTCGTTTTCGCGATTAATCACCTGCATTTCACGATCGGGATGGGAAAACAGTCCCCAGACATGGCTCATACCGCCCCCTTGTTGTGAGTTCATGAACCTGACAGTTCAAGTATAAGTCAGCTTGTGATTATTTTTTGTTCGCCCATGTAATTTTCACTGTCTGATGAACGTCCTTTTTCAGCGTGAATGATTCACAGGGTGTATGCTTACTGGCAACCAAAGGGAGACAGACTGGCCTATGGATCTCAATACACTTATCTCACAATATGGTTATGCCGCGCTGGTGATCGGTAGCCTGGCGGAAGGTGAAACCGTGACTTTGCTGGGAGGCGTTGCGGCGCATCAGGGGCTATTAAAGTTCCCGCTGGTGGTACTTTCTGTGGCGCTTGGCGGCATGATTGGCGACCAGGTGCTCTATCTGTGCGGGCGGCGGTTTGGCGGCAAGCTGTTACGCCGTTTCTCGAAACATCAGGATAAAATTGAGCGGGCGCAGAAACTTATCCAACGCCATCCGTATCTGTTTGTCATTGGTACGCGCTTTATGTATGGCTTTCGGGTGATTGGCCCGACGCTGATTGGTGCCAGCCAGCTGCCGCCGAAAATCTTTCTGCCGCTGAATATTCTCGGCGCATTTGCCTGGGCGTTGATTTTTACCACTATTGGTTACGCTGGTGGTCAGGTGATTGCGCCGTGGTTGCACAATCTCGACCAGCATTTGAAGCACTGGGTCTGGTTGATTCTGGTCGTGGTTCTGGTGGTGGGCGTGCGCTGGTGGCTGAAACGGCGCGGGAAGAAAAAGCCGGATCATCAGGCGTAAAACCATTGCCCTGGGTAAGGCGTTCGCGCCGCATCCGACATCCGGTGCACCATGCCTGATGCGACGCTTGTGCATCTTATCATGCCTACCAAAATTTTACCCATTGAAATAACCACGCACCTCACTGCGCTATTCTGGGTTGAACTGCGGATTCGCCAACATAAAGCCGCCATCCACTATCAACGACTGCCCGGTGGTGTAATTTGCGCCCTCTGAGCACAGCCACGCTACCAGGCTGGCAATCTCATGCGTTGCGCCAAAACGCCGCAGAGGAATCGAAGGCTCCGCGTCGGGCTTCACGTCGCTGTCATCCATGCCATTCATTGGCGTGGCGATCGCCCCAGGCGCGACTGCGTTCACCAAAATCTTATGCCTGACCAGCTCCAGCGCCATCGTTTTGGTTAACCCGCCGAGCGCATGTTTAGCGGCTGTGTAAGCGCTGGCATCCGGCAGCGGCGTATGTTCATGTACCGACGTAATGTTGATGATGCGACCGCCCTGCCCTTGTTTCACCATCTGGCGGGCCGCAATTTGTGAGCATAAAAATGCACCATCGACATCAACGGTAAAAATCTTGCGCCACTCATCGAAAGCCATATCAAGAAACGGCGCTTTGGTCATTGCGCCCGCATTATTCACCAGCACATCAATACGCCCCAGCCGTTGAATGAGTTTCTCCAGCGCCTGCGCACCTTCTGGCAGTTTACCGAGATCCAGCTGCACGATCTCCGCACGTACGCCGTGGCTAACTACCTCACGCGCGGTATCTTTTGCCCCTTCTTCATCTGAGTGCCAGGTAATGCCAATATCAAACCCCTGCTGCGCCAGTAATAACGCGCACTCTTTGCCGATCCCCGAATCGGAGGCGGTAATAATCGCAACCTGTGCCATCGAGTTCTCCACTTAACGCTGAATAAACGTTAAGTATAGAAGGCGCATATCATCAGCGTTTGTAACCCCCGCCCAACGCACCAGTGAGTTGAATGGAAGCATCCAGCCACTGCCCTTGCAATAACAGGCCATTGGCCCGCTCACGCAGCGCGGGGATTCTGGCTTCGCTGACGCGGGAACCAGCAATGATGCCCGCGTTAAAGCGCGCCTGCGCAAGACCTACCACACGCAAGGCATCGCGCTCAATTTGCGCCTGATGCTGGTTTTTCTCCGCAAGTGTCTGAACCTGACTGGCTGCCCGCGCCACGTCATTCACCGCTTCAACCACCGCTTTGTTGTAGCTGGCGATAGACAAGTTGCTTTCGGCTTTTGCGATATCGAGATTGGCGTTAAGACGACCACTATCGAAAATGGGTAGCGTCAGGCCTGCCGTAACGCCCATTTGCTGCGCGGAATGACGGAACAGATCGCTTAAGTGCAACGCATCCTGTTGCAGGAAGGCCATCAGGTTGATGTCAGGATAAAATGCCGCTTTTGCCGCATCAATGGTGCTTAGCGATGACTCAACGTACCAGTGCGCCGCCTGCAAATCTGCCCGCCGGGCCAGTAAGGAGTACCCCAGTTCATCAGGAAGCTGGCTTGCCACTTTCGGCAACGCGACCGGTTTAAGCTTCAATGACTTTGTCTGGTTATTTGTAAGTGCGCTTAACCGTGCCTCAATAATTTTCATTTTCCCCGCGACATCGTTGAGCTGCTGCCGGGTTTTGCTGGCATTAATATCGGTTTCCACACCTTCAACTGAAGAAGTAATCCCGTTCTGATATAGCTGGCGATCGGTCGCGATAATGGTGTTCTGCTCTTTTTCTATTTGCTGCAAGACCGTGTTTAACGCCGCCTGGGTTTGCCACTCCCAGTACAGGCGGGCTACGCTGCCAGCCAGCAATTGGCGGGTTTGCTCGCGTTCCGCCGCCCGTGCTTTAACCGTACCCAGGCGGGCAGTAACCTCCGCCCGATTCTTTCCCCAGATATCGAGATGCCAGCCCGCCGTTAAGCCAAAAGTTCCGTTGGTGTACCACGGACCGGTCGTACCTGCGGCCGGATCGTTCAGAGCAAACGGCCCCATTAAGCCTTCTGCCGACATTTTTTGCCGCTCCATATCCGCAGAAAAGTCGATCTGCGGACCATCCTGAGTAGCAATTGCCTTCGCCTGGGCTTCAGCTAGCTGAATGCGCTGTTCAGCCACCTGCATATCCGGTGCGTTCTGTAGTGCATTGTTAATTAAGGAAGTGAGTTGATTATCGTGATACTCCAGCCACCATTGGCTGTCTGGCCAACCATTTTTCAGCGCCGTGGGTAATGCGGTGTCAACTTGTGCAGCGGGCGTTTGCTGGCTTAACGCCTGGCGGGTTTCATGCATAGGCGCACACCCGGCCAGCATCAGTAACAGCGGAAAACAGGCGATGGCGGGATAAAAGGAATCACGATTCATGGGGGAATAATCAGGTAAGAAAAGGTGCGCGGAGATTACCGTGTGTTGCGATATATTTTTTAGTTTCGCGTGGCAATACATCAGTAGCAATAAAACGACATATCCAGAAAAATATACACTAAGTGAATGATATCTTCCGATTTATCTTAATCGTTTATGGATAACGGCAAAGGGCTTCGTTTTTTCCTATACTTATTCAGCACTCACAAATAAAGGAACGCCAATGAAAATTATACTCTGGGCTGTATTGATTATTTTCCTGATTGGGCTACTGGTGGTGACTGGCGTATTTAAGATGATATTTTAAAATTAATTAATGTCATCAGGTCCGAAAATAACGAGAATATTTCAGTCTCTCATCCTGTTGCGCTCCTGTCATGTGCATTGCTTCATATAATCACTGGCGCAAGGAGCGCGCAGGGGGCGGCCAATCGCCGCCGCCCCCTGCACCCCCGGGCTCTGGCGAACAAAATCGCCGCTGCGCGGTGCCCTCGGCTTATCCCTTACGGCTACCGGGTCGGGCGCGAGGTAACATCCCTGTAAAACGCGCCCTCAGCCCACATCCATGTGGGCTGCCCCGGCCTTCAGGGAACGCCTCGGCAATTTTGACGCCACCAAACAACCGTGCGGCCTATTGATAAAGAGCTAACACATTGTCAAAAAACATCACTATGGTTTTTTAGAGTTTCTCGATATCAATTGCCTGAATAGCCCTTGCAATATCAGGGGAATTATTCAACACCCGAACATGCTGAAATAATTCCGTTGCTTCATCGTATTCTTTACGCAAATAACTCAACCACTGTTTAATCCGCGCAACGTGATATAACCCGGTATCGCCCTGCTTTTCCAGACGGGTATATTTTTGCAGCAAAGCAACCACCTCCGGCCACGGCATTCGCGGTTCGTTATATTTTACCACCCGGCTCAGGTTGGGAATATTGAGCGCCCCGCGACCAATCATCACTGCGTCGCAGCCGCTGATCGCCATACATTGTTGCGCACTCTGCCAGTCCCAGATTTCACCGTTGGCAATCACCGGAATATTCAGCCGCTGGCGAATCTCGCCAATCGCCTGCCAGTCAATATGCTCCGCGCGGTAACCCTGCTCTTTTGTCCGTCCATGCACCACCAGCTCCGTAGCACCAGCCTGTTGAACCGCATCGGCGATTTCAAATTTCTTCTCACCGCTGTCCCAGCCCAGACGCACTTTCACGCTGACGGGCAAATGCGCCGGTACAGCTTCACGCATCGCTTTTGCACCCTGGTAGATGAGTTCAGGATCTTTGAGTAACGTCGCCCCACCACCGCTACCGTTGACCGTTTTCGACGGGCAGCCGCAATTGAGATCCACGCCCCAGGAACCTAACTCCACCGCACGGGCGGCGTTCTCTGCCAGCCATTGTGGGAACTGACCTAACAACTGCACGCGCACCAGCGTACCAGATGGTGTCCGGCTGGCGTTTTGTAGCTCAGGGCAAATGCGATGAAAGACTTTTACCGGCAGCAGTTGATCCACCACGCGGACAAACTCGGTGATGCACAGATCGTAGTCGTTAACTTCGGTCAGCAATTCACGCACCAGAGAGTCAAGCACTCCCTCCATCGGTGCCAGTAACACACGCATATCATCACCCGCAAAAAAATGAGGCGCTATGTTAGCGCCTATGGTCAACGGATTAAAGGTCTGCAAAGAGGGATTGCTGCAAACTGCAATCCCTCTCTATGCTTGATGTATGCCTGAGTTCGCTGCTCATTGCGTAATACCGGGGAGCGAAAAAATAAGCGCTGATTTCTTAATGTGATCGGTAGCACGTTTTACGAATTAATTGTATGATGAATCCATCTCATCTGGGGTGTTGATTATGAGTAAGACACTGAACATTATCTGGCAATATTTACGCGCTTTCGTCCTGATTTATGCCTGCCTGTATGCAGGCATTTTCATTGCTTCCCTGCTACCGGTAACCATTCCGGGCAGCATCATCGGGATGCTGATCCTGTTTGTCCTGCTGGCCTTGCAAATTCTTCCGGCGAAATGGGTCAATCCGGGGTGCTACGTACTGATTCGCTATATGGCGCTATTGTTTGTGCCGATTGGCGTAGGCGTCATGCAATATTTTGATTTGCTCCGCGCACAGTTTGGCCCGGTAGTGGTTTCCTGTGCAATCAGTACGCTGGTGGTTTTTCTGGTGGTGAGCTGGAGTTCGCAACTGGTACACGGTGAACGTAAAGTCGTAGGTCAGAAAGGATCAGAAGAATGATGGCGAATATCTGGTGGTCATTACCGCTGACGTTGATTGTCTTTTTTGCCGCCCGCAAACTGGCGGCACGGTATAAGTTTCCCCTGCTTAACCCGTTGCTGGTAGCAATGGTGGTGATCATTCCTTTTTTAATGCTGACCGGCATCTCTTACGACAGCTACTTTAAAGGTAGCGAAGTGCTAAACGATCTGCTGCAACCGGCGGTCGTCGCGCTGGCCTATCCTTTATATGAGCAGCTACACCAGATCCGCGCGCGCTGGAAATCGATCATCACCATCTGTTTTATCGGCAGCGTGGTTGCGATGGTGACGGGGACTTCCGTGGCATTGTTGATGGGCGCTTCACCGGAAATCGCCGCGTCAATCCTGCCGAAATCAGTCACCACGCCTATTGCAATGGCGGTTGGCGGCAGTATTGGCGGTATTCCGGCAATCAGCGCAGTTTGCGTGATTTTCGTCGGCATCCTCGGCGCGGTATTTGGCCATACATTGCTTAATGCGATGCGTATTCGTACCAAAGCTGCGCGCGGTCTGGCAATGGGGACTGCCTCGCACGCCCTCGGTACGGCGCGCTGCGCCGAGCTGGATTATCAGGAAGGTGCATTTAGTTCGCTAGCGCTGGTGTTATGCGGGATAATTACTTCGCTGATCGCACCGTTCCTTTTCCCGATTATTCTGGCAGTAATGGGCTAAAAATTTGCGATGCGTCGCGCATTTTTGATGTAAGTTTCACGCGTTGCATAATTAATGAGATTCAGATCACATATAAAGCCATAACGGGTTCGTAAACTGTTATCCCATTACATGATTATGAGGCAACGCCATGCATCCACGTTTTCAAACCGCTTTTGCCCAACTTGCGGATAACTTGCAATCTGCACTGGAACCTATTCTGGCAGACAAGTACTTCCCCGCTTTGTTGACCGGGGAGCAAGTCTCATCGCTGAAGAGCGCAACGGGGCTGGACGAAGACGCGCTGGCATTCGCACTACTTCCGCTGGCGGCGGCCTGTGCGCGTACGCCATTGTCGAATTTTAATGTTGGCGCAATTGCGCGCGGTGTGAGCGGAACCTGGTATTTCGGTGCCAATATGGAATTTATTGGTGCGACAATGCAGCAAACCGTTCATGCCGAACAAAGCGCGATCAGCCACGCCTGGTTGAGTGGTGAAAAAGCGCTTGCAGCCATCACCGTTAACTACACGCCTTGTGGTCACTGCCGTCAGTTTATGAATGAACTGAACAGCGGTCTGGATCTGCGTATTCATCTGCCGGGCCGCGAGGCACACGCGCTGCGTGACTATCTGCCGGATGCCTTTGGGCCGAAAGATCTGGAGATTAAAACGCTGCTGATGGACGAGCAGGATCACGGCTATGCGCTGACTGGTGATGCGCTTTCTCAGGCGGCGATTGCAGCGGCAAACCGTTCGCACATGCCTTACAGTAAGTCGCCAAGCGGTGTCGCGCTGGAATGTAAAGACGGTCGTATTTTCAGTGGCAGCTACGCTGAAAACGCCGCATTCAACCCGACTCTGCCACCGTTGCAGGGAGCGTTAATTCTGTTGAATCTCAAGGGTTATGATTACCCGGATATCCAGCGCGCGGTTCTGGCAGAAAAAGCCGATGCGCCGTTGATTCAGTGGGATGCCACCTCCGCAACGCTGAAAGCTCTCGGCTGTCACAGTATCGACCGAGTGCTTCTCGCTTAAGCCTGGTGCCGGATGCGGCGTGAACGCCTTGTCCGGCTTGCCAGCCCTCTCCTGGTGTCGAAATTCCCGGCAAACAGTTTGCCGTTTCTTGCGCAAAACCAGCGGGTAAAGTAGCCTGATGGAAATTTTCCTTAGATCGAGTCTCCTGCATGTTAAAGCGCGTGTTCCTCAGCCTGTTAGTCCTGATCGGCTTGCTGCTGTTGACTGTGCTCGGCCTCGATCGCTGGATGAGCTGGAAAACCGCGCCTTATATCTACGACGAATTGCAGGATCTCCCCTACCGCCAGGTCGGTGTGGTGCTCGGAACAGCAAAATATTATCGTACTGGCGTAATTAATCAGTATTATCGCTACCGCATTCAAGGAGCGATTAATGCCTATAACAGCGGTAAGGTAAATTATCTATTACTGAGCGGCGATAACGCATTGCAAAGTTATAATGAGCCGATGACCATGCGCAAAGATTTAATCGCTGCTGGTGTCGACCCATCAGATATTGTTCTCGATTACGCAGGCTTTCGTACGCTGGATTCCATCGTGCGTACACGCAAAGTTTTCGATACTAATGATTTCATTATTATCACCCAACGTTTCCACTGTGAGCGGGCATTATTTATTGCGCTGCATATGGGGATTCAGGCTCAGTGTTATGCCGTACCGTCACCGAAAGATATGCTGTCAGTACGTATTCGCGAATTTGCCGCCCGTTTCGGTGCGCTGGCTGACCTTTATATTTTTAAACGTGAACCGCGTTTTTTAGGGCCGCTGGTCCCTATTCCGGCTATGCACCAGGTGCCGGAAGATGCGCAGGGGTATCCCGCCGTCACACCCGAACAGTTACTTGAATTACAAAAGAAACAAGGAAAGTAGTTATGGATGTACAGCAGTTTTTTGTCGTTGCCGTTTTTTTCCTTATTCCGATATTTTGTTTCCGCGAAGCATGGAAAGGCTGGCGCGCAGGCGCGATTGATAAACGGGTTAAAAATGCACCGGAACCGGTGTATGTCTGGCGAGCAAAAAATCCCGGACTCTTTTTCGCTTATATGGTGGCATATATCGGCTTCGGAATTTTATCTATCGGCATGATTGTTTATCTTATTTTCTATCGTTAATATTTTCTCTTTTCTGTTAATTATTGAGAATAATTATTACTTCACTCAATAAGC
>NZ_CAOLGM010000043.1:0-32363 GCF_948475835.1 uncultured Escherichia sp.
ACGCTGACATCAATTTCATCGGAGATAATAATCAGCGTCATCGCCCAGGCGGCAATCCCAATGGTGGCGGCATCGCGCAGCACGTTCATCTGGTTATTCAATGAGATAAAGCCAGGCGCGTTCAGGGAGAAGACCAGATAAAGAATGGCAATCACCACCAGCAAACCGATCTCATTAATATGGCGACTGACAAATTGTTTGAGCGAGACGCTCTTGCCCTGCGGCAATGGTAATGACGAAGCAGACATCTTCAGGTTCCTCGGTAAAATTCATCAGTGCACAGACAGAATGGCGGACATCAGCTCATCCACATTGACCGGCGAGTGAAACTCCTGCGAGAACGTACCGTGCTGTAACAACAGGATGCGGTCGCACACCAGCGGCAACTCCTCCACTTCACTGGAGATAAACACCACGCTTTTTCCTTCGGCAGCCAGCTCACGGACAATACGGTAAATCTGCTGTTTGGCTTCGATATCGACGCCGCGCGTTGGCTCGTCGAGCAACAAAATCTGGCTGGCGGCATAGACCCAACGACCGATCACCACTTTTTGCTGATTGCCGCCAGAAAGCGTGCCGATGGGCGTTTCGCTACTGGCTGCCTTGACCGTCATCCGCTGCATCACCTCTTCGGTCAGGCGGCGGATGGTGGACCATTGCAGTACGCCGTTGGCGCTGATTTTTTGCCGATTGGTCAGCACTGTATTTTCGTCAACGCCCAACCAGGGAATGATCCCCGCTTCTTTGCGGTTTTCTGGCGTATAGCCAATGCCGCGTTTCAGCATGTCGCCGTAATCGGGGCGCGTGATTTTCTCGCCGTTGATAACAATTTCGCCCTGTTCATACTCCTCCAGCCCAACAATCGCCTTCAGCAATTCACTGCGCCCTGCCCCCAGCAGGCCAGCAATGCCAAGCACTTCGCCGCGACGTAACGTAAAGCTGATATCCTCCAGCTTGGGCTTATGGCGTAATGCACGGACTTCCAGCACGGCCTGATCCACAATTTGCTGAGGGGCTACCGGCGCAATATCAACGTGATCACGCCCTAGCATTAGCGACACAATATGATGCGTGGAGGTGTTTTCGAGCATCACATCGCCCGCCACCTGACCATCGCGCATAACGGTGGCACAGGAGGCAATGCGGCGGATTTCTTCCATCCGGTGGCTGACATAAATCACCGCCACGCCCAGTGCCGACATCTTTTTCACCGCACTGATCACCAGTTCAACTTCTGCACTGGCAAGCGAGCTGGTGGGTTCATCAAGAATGACCACGCGCGGCTCGCCCTTCATCACCCGTGCAATTTCCACCAGTTGCTTTTGCGCCGGGCTTAGCGTTGAAACAAGTTGTTCAGGACTAACGTCAACGCCCAGCGCCTGTAAGCAACGTTGGGCATCCTGCGCCATTTGCAGGTAATCAATCATGCCGTTGCGGCGAGGCCATTGACCAAGGCAGAGGTTTTCTGCCACCGTCAGCCCTTCCACCAGACTTAATTCCTGATAAACCGCACGAACCCCCAGTTCAGCGGCACGGCGAGTCAGCGTAGCTTCGTCGCCTTCCAGTCGCGTCTCGCCAATCCAGATATCACCGCTATCCGGACGTTCGCTACCGGTAAGCATTCGAATGAGGGTCGATTTGCCCGCGCCGTTTTTGCCTAACAGCGCACGAACTTCGCCTTTATTGAGCGTGAAGTTAACGTTATCCAACGCAACGACGCCGGGATAACGCTTATTTCCTGCCACCACTTTTGCTACCGGGACTGCCTCTGTTGCCGTGAACATAGGGACCTCTGCGAATCAGCGATTAGGGCAGACCATCAACGTGCGTTGCCAGCCACTGTTTACCGTCTTCCGTTTTGGTATAGAGATCGATAGGCACCTGAATCACTTTTTCACCGTCGGCTTGTTTATTGATAACCTTCAATGTTTGCGCGAAAACAGCATTGCCCATTTTCTTACCGGAAATATCCACTACCGCTTTCAGCACCTGATTGTTTTCCAGCTCCTGAGCAATTTCGGTTGTCATATCCGAACCGAAAACAGCAATTTTTCCGGCCTGATTTTGATTACGTACCGCTTTTACCGCGCCGAGTGTCGCACCGCCCGATTCCCCCATAATGGCGTTGAGATCCGGCGTGGAGATAATCAGTTTTTCACCAACGGAAATCGCTTTATCTAAAACAGTCCCTTCCTGATTAGCGACAATTTGCGCGCCGGGAACGCGGGCTTTTAATACTTCTTCAAACCCTTTACGTCGTTGCACACAAACTTCAAAGGCTTCGCAATTGATGACGGCAATTTTCGGCTGGTCAATTTTATTGGCAATAAAATAATCGGCGGCAGCGTTACCCAGTTTTTTACCAAATTCCAGTGGATCGCCGACCAGATACGCCGAGACATATTTATCGACACCCTTTTGATTAATACAGGTGTTGTAGCAAATCACCGGAATACCCGCTTCACTGGCGCGACGAACGGTACGGCTACTGCCATTTTCAGACACTGCCGATAAAATAATGGCATCGACATTACGCGCCACGAGGGTATCAACAAAGGTACTTTCTTTCGAAATATCACCCTGGGCGTTAGTTTCAATTAACTGTACCTGTACTGAAGAATCTTTTGCCGCATCCTGAACGCCCTGACGCACTCCAGCGTAATATCCCTGGGTATCAAGGTATATTGCACCAATGGTCATTTCTTTATCCGCAGCCCTGGCAAATAGTGCGCTACCTAATAGCGTAGCCATTAATAATAGATTACGGGTTGTTCTCATTTTTTTAGGCATAGTGCCTCCTGTAGGGTTTTTATTAACAACGGCTTATTCTAATTATTTTGTGATGAGCGGCAGCGCATGCCGCTCAAATATTACAGTTAATAGGGTTTAGTGAACGTAGTTAAAAATAAAAGGCATCACGGTGGTGAATAATGCCGCTTTCGGCCAGGCCGGATTAATCGCCGTCAATTCAGCGCGAGCAGATTCATATTGCGCAACCTCCCCGAGTCCCGCGGACGCCAGCATCGCCACCATCAGGCATTTTTCTTTATGCTGCTGTTGTAAATCGCCATACAGCGACAACAGGTCAGGTTGTGAAACAGCAAAGAAATCCGCCTCAATACTGGTTTTCGCCATCTCTTGCGCCCACTGTTTCATTTCACTAAACAGTTGCTGTGCGGTTTGCTGTTCACCCAGCAGTCGCAGCGCCATTCCTTGCCAGAAGAGATAATCAACCGGCTGATCGTTGTAATAACTGTGGATGTTAATGGTGCGATCGCCGGTCGCCGCCAGACGTAAACAACGCATCGCTTCAGTTTCATCGCCCTGCGCGTTGGCGCATATCGCCTGCCAGAACCAGATGTCGTTATCAGTTTGCCCCGGTAAACGGCCTTCGCTTAAATTCTCCGGATAATGCAGCGCGGCATGAAGCAGTTCGCTGGCCTGCTGCGGCTCTCTGGCATCAAGATGCTGCCAGGCGCGTAATAACTGGTTGAGGATAAACTGACTGGTGACCTTCCCTTCCCCGCCTTCCCACGGGTGGAATTTACGCGTGGCGAGAATGTCCGCCGCTTTGTCTGCCTGACCCGTGAGATGCCACAAATTGAGCAGTTCTGCGGTCATGTCGTCGCGTTTCAGCGCAATTTCCTGATTATTTTCCAGACGCGCCAGTCGTTTCTCCGGTGTGGCTCCACTTAACTTATCAAGCAAATCCCGTTCGAAAAGCAGACGTGCATCCTGCGGCGCAAGCTGATAAGCATTATCAAGATAACGCGCGGCCAGCTCATAATCGTGTTGCTTATTCCACGCATGGATCGCTAACCCGCGCCAGCCGTCGGCAAACTCCGGCGACATCTCTACGCAACGTTGCCATAAGGCAATGGCTTTGTTGTAGCTACGTTTGTTATAGTAGAAGCAGGCCAGTAAATGGCGAGCAAACCAGCACTCTTCAATACTCTCCAGCGCCGCCACTTCTTCCAGCGTATTCGGGAAACGGACAAACTGCGGGAAGACATCAATGGCTTTTGCGACCAGTTCGCCACGTTCGGCTTTCGGCAGCAAGCTGGCTTGCAGGTAAAGCGGCAGCGTGCGCTGGCAGTCCAGTGCGTTCAGCATCTCTGCCGCCAGGGTGGGCATTCCCCAGTTAATCAGTTGCCCGGCGGTCATCAGAGCGTTAACGTCGCGTCCCTGACACAGACCGCGCCACTGCGCGAGGGCTGATTCGCTACGACCATCGAACCAGTTCAGCCACCACAGAGTGGCGTTCAGCGGATAATCGCGCAGCAGTTTCTCGCGCTGCAAACGCGCGTTGTCCTGACGACCACTTAACACCAGCAGCAGGTTATGCAGGCAAAGCACTTCCTGATTGGTTGGGCAGGCGCGAAGACTTTGTTGGCAAAAATCCAGACCCGCATCGAAGTTACCATTACGCGCAGCCAGTCGTGCCAGGCCATAATAGCCACCGGCTTTGCTGTTGCCGCTCCAGACCGCCCGCCAGAAATCCTCTTCGGCTTGTTGATATTGTCCCTGACGTTCGTAAGCACTGGCGCGAATCAAACTGGCCTGTCCGCACTGCGGATTTTTGTTCAGCGCATGTGCGCGTTTCAGCGCCTGAGTGGCATACGCCACCGCTTGCGGGAAATCGGCGCGGTTATATTCCAGCATCGCCAGCGCCAGGTTACAGCGGTAATCCAGCGGATCCAGCACCACGCCGCGCAGGTAGTAATCGAACGGTGAACGGCTGGCGTGATGATATTGCTCCAGATGCTGACCGATAAACCAGGCTTCATCTGTACTGGTAATGTCTTGTGCTGCCAGTGGCGCTTTGGCGACGTCCGGCAACGGCAACTCTTGCGGCTGATGTTCCTGATAACTCAGTACAATATTGCCGTCGGCATCGGAGAGCTCAATGGTCAGCCTTTCAGGATTGATACCGTGCAACACGCCCTGGATGGCGGTCGCAGGCATCAGTGCCACGGCATCATCAAGTAACGCGTTGCATTTGCCGATTTCGCGGATCGCCAGGCGGTATCCGTTCAACGGAGAGATGGCATACAGCCCCCACTCAATCCCCCGCTTACTACGCTGGAGTTTTATCACCGCATCGCGGGAGGCATTTTGCACCATGCCCAAAGAATGATAAGGCAGGAAATACTGCTCAAAACGCTTCTCTTCGTAAGCATCAAGCCAGGTAAAATCGGGCTGGTTATCGGCAAAAATACCGGTCATCAGTTCGATATACGGGCCGTTATTGTCGGTCAGACTCTTATCCCACGCCTGGCCAAATTCACTGTGTCCCCAACTCCACTGTTTTTTACCTGGCGCAATATGGTGGTTGGCAACGTGCAGCAAACCGCCATCTTCATCGTGACACCACGCGCCGACAAAATCGTACTGCGATTTTTCGGCCATATATGAGGTTGGAACAGGCACATTTTTATAGCGAGAAATGTCCACTCCGGCGGAGTAGTCCACTTTGTAGTAAGTGCCGGTGGCGATGGGGAAAGCGGAGACGGCCCGTTTGCCGTGATCAAACACCGCAGTCACATCCGGTGGGAAAACGCTCTGATGCCCTTCCCCCCCTTTCACTGCCGGGTTGGCCCACCACAAGAAATGACGCGGCGTGGCGTTACCGTTATAGACGCGGCTGGCGATTTCCAGCGCCGCCCGGTCAGGGCGCAGGGTGAAACCTGTCATCACCTGTAAACCATGCATCGGCTCCGTTTCGCCTACCCACACCGTCTGTGCACCGTCTTCATGGGCTTCGAGGGTGAAATCAACGGGCATAAAGGTGGTCGGGCGATGATGTTGCGGCCAGTTAAACTCAATCCCACCGGAAATCCACGGCCCCAGCAGCCCCACCAGCGCAGGTTTAATGACTTCATTGTGATAAACAAAATCGCGCTGTTTCACTTTATCCCACGCGCGATGCACCCGACCGCCCAGTTCCGGCAGGATCATCACTTTGATGTAGTCGTTTTCCAGCCACACCGCCTGCCAGGATTTCAGGGTTTTCTGCTCGCTCAGCGTATCGGTCACGCCGTAGGGATAAACCGCGCCGGACGATCCCTGATAAACGCGATTTTCCAGGAACATGGGATGTATATCCTGCGGCCCGGTTTCATAGGTCGGGATCTCAACGCGCTCTTGCCACACTTTTACTGGAGTCATGGTGCCCTCAATATTAACAAGACATACTGAATTAAAAGATTTGTGGCAGTGTATTGAACAATCTGGCAATGTTTTCGCGGAATAATCACGCAATTAACTAAACAAGGTTTAGTGAAGATGAGAGCCTGCATTAACAATCAACAGATTCGCCACCATAACAAATGCGTGATTCTGGAACTGCTGTACCGGCAAAAGCGCGCCAATAAATCAACGCTGGCCCGGCTGGCGCAAATTTCGATTCCGGCAGTCAGTAATATTTTGCAGGAACTGGAAAGCGAAAAACGGGTGGTGAATATTGACGATGAAAGCCAGACGCGCGGGCATAGTAGCGGTACATGGCTGATTGCGCCGAAAGGTGACTGGACGCTGTGCCTGAACGTGACGCCCACCAGTATTGAGTGTCAGGTTGCTAATGCTTGTTTAAGTCCGAAAGGTGAATTTGAGTATTTACAGATTGATGCACCGACGCCGCAGGCGCTGCTGTCCGAAATCGAAAAATGCTGGCATCGCCACCGTAAATTGTGGCCGGACCGCACCATCAATCTGGCGCTGGCAATCCACGGTCAGGTTGATCCGGTGACCGGCGTGTCGCAAACCATGCCGCAAGCGCCGTGGACAACACCGGTTGAGGTGAAGTATCTGCTGGAAGAGAAGCTGGGCATTCGGGTGATGGTCGATAATGACTGCGTGATGCTGGCGCTGGCGGAGAAATGGCAAAATAATTCGCAGGAACGGGATTTCTGCGTGATCAACGTTGATTACGGCATTGGCTCGTCGTTCGTGATTAACGAGCAAATTTATCGCGGCAGTTTGTATGGTAGCGGACAGATTGGTCACACCATCGTTAATCCGGATGGCGTCGTCTGCGACTGTGGACGTTACGGCTGCCTGGAAACCGTCGCCTCGTTAAGTGCTTTAAAAAAACAGGCGCGGGTATGGCTAAAATCACAACCGGTTAATACTCAGCTTGATCCTGAAAAACTGACAACCGCGCAGTTAATCGCTGCCTGGCAGAGTGGAGAACCGTGGATCACCAGCTGGGTTGACCGCAGTGCCAATGCCATTGGTTTGAGTCTGTATAACTTCCTCAACATCCTCAATATTAATCAGATTTGGTTGTACGGTCGCAGTTGTGCCTTTGGTGAGAACTGGCTTAATACTATTATTCGCCAGACAGGATTTAACCCGTTCGACCGCGACGAAGGACCGAGCGTGAAAGCGACGCAAATTGGCTTCGGGCAATTAAGCCGCGCACAACAGGTGCTGGGGATTGGCTATTTGTATGTTGAGGCGCAGTTACGACAGATTTGATGGCGCGATAACCGCGATAACGTAGAAAGGCTTCCCGAAGGAAGCCTTTTTTCAACAGATTAACCGTTTCGCTTATGCGTAAACCGGGTAACGTGCGCAGATGTCGAGAACTTTACCTTTGATGCGCTCGATAACGGCTTCATCATTGATGCTGTCCAGCACGTCACACATCCAGCCAGCCAGTTCTTTCGCTTCTGCTTCTTTGAAGCCGCGACGCGTAATCGCCGGAGTACCCACGCGAATACCGGAGGTCACAAACGGGCTCTTCGGATCGTTCGGTACGCTGTTTTTGTTGACGGTGATGTTAGCACGGCCCAGAGCGGCGTCTGCTTCTTTACCGGTCAGGTTTTTATCTACCAGATCAACCAGGAACAGGTGGTTATCAGTGCCGCCGGAAACCACTTTGTAGCCGCGTTCCAGGAACACTTCTACCATCGCTTTAGCGTTTTTAGCGACCTGCTGCTGGTAAGTTTTGAACTCAGGCTCCATCGCTTCTTTCAGAGCAACCGCTTTACCGGCGATTACGTGCATCAACGGACCGCCCTGACCACCAGGGAAAACGGCAGAGTTCAGTTTTTTGTACAGCTCTTCGCTACCACCTTTCGCCAGGATCAGGCCGCCGCGCGGACCCGCCAGGGTTTTGTGAGTGGTGGTAGTAACAACGTGAGCATGAGGAACCGGGTTCGGGTAGACGCCAGCAGCAACCAGGCCCGCAACGTGCGCCATATCAACGAACAGGTAAGCACCGATGCTGTCAGCGATTTCACGCATTTTCGCCCAGTCAACCACGCCGGAATATGCAGAGAAACCACCGATAATCATTTTCGGCTTGTGTTCTTTGGCTTGTTTTTCCAGATCGGCGTAGTCGATATGACCGGTAGCATCGATACCGTAAGGAACGATGTTGTACAGTTTACCGGAGAAGTTAACCGGAGAACCGTGAGTCAGGTGACCGCCATGCGCCAGGTTCATACCCAGAACGGTATCACCTGGTTCCAGCAGCGCGGTGTAGACCGCAAAGTTAGCCTGGGAGCCGGAGTGCGGCTGGACGTTAGCGTAGTCAGCGCCGAACAGTTCTTTCGCACGATCGATCGCCAGTTGTTCAACGATATCAACATACTCGCAACCGCCGTAGTAGCGTTTGCCCGGATAACCTTCAGCATATTTGTTGGTCAGCTGAGAACCCTGCGCCTGCATTACGCGCGGGCTGGTGTAGTTTTCGGAGGCGATCAGTTCGATGTGCTCTTCCTGACGTACTTTTTCCTGCTCCATAGCCTGCCACAGTTCGGCATCATAATCGGCAATGTTCATTTCACGCTTTAACATCCGCATCTCCTGACTCAGCTAACAATAAAATTTTTGGCCTTTATAGGCGGTCCTGTTGGACAACGGCGAACAGTATAACCGAATCATTGTGCGATAACAGGTCTTGACAAAGGAATTTACGCAAACGATTACCTTCAGGCTACGCAAGGCTTTGGAGAATAAAGAGCTTGCAACCGGAAACGGATTTCTTTTCAGGTTTGTGATGCAAATTTTTCACTTCATCACATTCTTTCTGAAAAACACCAAAGAACCATTTACATTGCAGGGCTATTTTTTATAAGATGCATTTGAGATACATCAATTAAGATGCAAAAAAAGGAAGACCATATGCTTGACGCTCAAACCATCGCTACAGTAAAAGCCACCATCCCTTTACTGGTGGAAACGGGGCCAAAGTTAACCGCCCATTTCTACGACCGTATGTTTACTCATAACCCAGAACTCAAAGAAATTTTTAACATGAGTAACCAGCGTAATGGCGATCAACGTGAAGCACTGTTTAACGCTATTGCCGCCTACGCCAGTAATATTGAAAACCTGCCTGCGCTGCTGCCAGCGGTAGAAAAAATCGCGCAGAAGCACACCAGCTTCCAGATCAAACCGGAACAGTACAACATCGTCGGTGAACACCTGTTGGCAACGCTGGACGAAATGTTCAGCCCGGGGCAGGAAGTGCTGGACGCGTGGGGTAAAGCCTATGGTGTACTGGCTAATGTATTTATCAATCGCGAGGCGGAAATCTATAACGAAAACGCCAGCAAAGCCGGTGGTTGGGAAGGTACTCGCGATTTCCGCATTGTGGCTAAAACACCGCGCAGCGCGCTTATCACCAGCTTCGAACTGGAGCCGGTCGACGGTGGCGCAGTGGCAGAATACCGTCCGGGGCAATATCTCGGCGTCTGGCTGAAGCCGGAAGGTTTCCCGCATCAGGAAATTCGTCAGTACTCTTTGACTCGCAAACCGGATGGCAAAGGCTATCGTATTGCGGTGAAACGCGAAGAGGGTGGGCAGGTATCCAACTGGTTGCACAATCACGCCAATGTTGGCGATGTCGTGAAACTGGTCGCTCCGGCAGGTGATTTCTTTATGGCTGTCGCAGATGACACACCAGTGACGTTAATCTCTGCCGGTGTTGGTCAAACGCCAATGCTGGCAATGCTCGACACGCTGGCAAAAGCAGGCCACACAGCACAAGTGAACTGGTTCCATGCGGCAGAAAATGGCGATGTTCACGCCTTTGCCGATGAAGTTAAGGAACTGGGGCAGTCACTGCCGCGCTTTACCGCGCACACCTGGTATCGTCAGCCGAGCGAAGCCGATCGCGCTAAAGGTCAGTTTGATAGCGAAGGTCTGATGGATTTGAGCAAACTGGAAGGTGCGTTCAGCGATCCGACAATGCAGTTCTATCTCTGCGGCCCGGTTGGCTTCATGCAGTTTACCGCGAAACAGTTAGTGGATCTGGGCGTGAAGCAGGAAAACATTCATTACGAATGCTTTGGCCCGCATAAGGTGCTGTAATTTGATGTTGCCGGATGGAAACATCCGGCAACCCTTGACGCGGTTTAAATTGCCGCGTCGTCCTCTTCACCGGTACGGATGCGAATGACCCGTGCCACGTCAAAGACGAAGATTTTACCGTCACCGATTTTGCCGGTTTGCGCCGTGCGAATAATGGTATCGACACAGGTATCGACAATGTCGTCCGGTACGACAATCTCAATTTTCACTTTCGGCAGAAAATCCACCATATACTCCGCGCCGCGGTACAGCTCGGTATGGCCTTTCTGGCGACCAAAGCCTTTCACTTCGGTCACCGTCATGCCGGTAATACCGACTTCGGCCAGTGCTTCGCGGACATCGTCCAGCTTGAAGGGTTTTATAATCGCATCAATCTTTTTCATGCTATTCCTTGAAAAGGTCGCCTGTCTTTTGATCTGCTAAACGTAACACATAACGCCAATTCATTCCTTGAAATCGTTTGCATCCAGCTCGTGTCGGGAAAGCAGTTTATAAAATTCTGTCCGGTTGCGCCCCGCCATTCTCGCCGCGTGGGTGACGTTGCCTTTGGTAATTTGCAGCAGCTTACGCAAATAGTTGAGTTCAAACTGATTACGTGCCTCAACAAAGGTTGGCAGCGCCGTGTTTTCACCCTCCAGCGCCTGCTCTACTAATGCATCGCTAATAACCGGAGATGAGGTCAGCGCCACGCACTGTTCAATCACGTTGACCAACTGGCGCACATTACCCGGCCAACTAGCGGTCATCAGGCGTTTCATCGCATCAGTGGAGAACGCACGGACAAACGGTTTATGTCGCTCTGCCGCCTGGCGCAACAGGTGATTTGCCAGAAGCGGAATGTCTTCTGTGCGCTCTGCCAGAGCCGGAATTTTCAGGCTGACAACGTTGAGGCGGTAATAGAGATCTTCGCGGAATTCCCCGCGCGCCATCGCTTTTGGCAGATCACGGTGAGTGGCAGAAATAATCCGCACATTGATATCAATATCGCGGTTACTGCCCAGCGGGCGCACTTTACGCTCCTGCAACACGCGCAGCAGTTTGACCTGTAACGGCGCAGGCATATCGCCAATTTCATCGAGAAATAGCGTTCCGCCTTCCGCCGCCTGGAATAAACCTTCGCGATTGCTGACAGCGCCAGTAAACGCGCCACGCGCATGACCAAACAGCTCCGACTCCAGCAATTGCTCGGGCAATGCGCCACAGTTAATAGCAATAAATGGTTTGCTGTTGCGCGGGCTGGCGTTGTGGATAGCCTGGGCGAAAATCTCTTTCCCGGTGCCGCTCTGACCGTTAATCAAAACGCTGACGTCTGATTGCGCCACCAGCCGCGCCTGTTCCAGCAAACGCAGCATCAGCGGGCTGCGGGTGACAATTGCCTCGCGCCAGCGTTCATCGGTGGCTGGCGCGGATTGCTCCAGCGCATCGTCAATTGCCTGATATAGCGCGTCTTTATCGACAGGCTTGGTGAGGAAACTAAAAACGCCCTGCTGTGTTGCAGCAACGGCATCGGGAATAGAACCATGCGCGGTAAGAATAATTACCGGCATTCCCGGCTGCACTTTCTGGATTTCAACAAACAGCTGCATACCGTCCATTTCATCCATCCGCAGGTCGCTGATGACTAAATCTACTTTTTCGCGATTCAGTACCCGTAATCCTTCAGCGCCACTTTCCGCCGTGATCACGCTGTAGCCTTCGCTGGTCAGGCGCAGGCCAAGCAGTTTCAGCAATCCCGGATCGTCATCGACCAATAATAAATGCGCAGGTTTATGGCTCATCAGGAGTGACCTCATGGGTGGATGGCGCGGGCTTTTCACCCTCGTGCGGCGTATCCGGCGAGAAATTTCCAGCCGGTTTGCGGGTCGAGAGCTGGCGTTCAATATCAGTCAGGTTTTCCAGCTTGCGGGTGGTGAGTTCCAGTTGCTGCTGTAGAACGTGATGTTGCTGGCGCAATGTATCCAGCTCGCTGTCGCTGGCCTGCTGGAGCTTGCCGTAGCGTTGGCGCTCTTCCGCCAGTTGCAGTTGCAGCGCCTGACCGTCGCGCCAGAGTTGATACAGAGGGCGAACCTGTGCCGGGATCTCGGTACTTAGCGCATCAATGCGCGCGACCAGCTGGCGGCGCTCATACGGCGTAATTTTGGCGTCGGCGAGCAAAATCCCTTGTTTAAAGGTATTTTGCCAGCTGCCGTCGTCATATTGGCGAGCTTGCTGACGTGACTGCGCAGGCATTAAACGATCAGCACAATCCATCGCCCGCAGCCAGTAAAGCGGATTGGTTTCGGTTGATTTACCTTGCAGCGCCCAGATGTCGCTACATTCAGTAGAAAGATAGTCAGCCAGTTGATAAACCGGAATTTTTTCTTCTGCTGGCGTATCAATGGCTGGCTTATTGTGACTCTGCACGCAACCCAGCAATGCCAGACATGGCAGCCCTGCCAGCCACAGCCGTCGGGGCAATAATCGTTGAAAAATGTGTCGCATATTCACCAGACTTAATGCCTATCCCAGTGGGCGTAATTATTGCAGGCAGTTTGGACATGGACAGCGCGGAGAAACCGGAGCGTACACGTCGTACGTGAGGATTTCGAGCACTGCCCGGGGCCGAACTGGCAAATAAAATAGCCTGATGGGATAGGCTGTTAGCATTATTTCGTGTTTTTCGACGACGGCAATTCAATGCGGAAACAAACGTCTTGCCCGCTCTCGTCGACCAGATACAGTTCCCCTTGCATACGGCGAATACAATCCCTGGCAATGCTTAATCCCAGACCGCTGCCCTTCACCGCCCCTTTTCGCTGGTGGCTTCCTTGAAAAAAGGGTTCGAAGATCATGGCGCGTTCCTCTTGCGGAATGGGTGTGCCTGTATTGATGACATCAATATAAACCCGTGCACCATGTAAGCTGCTGCGAAGGCAAATGTTACCGGATTCAGCCCCGTAGTGCACCGCATTGGAGTAAAGATTATCCAGTACGCTCATCAGCAGCATTGGCTCCGCCAGGCAAGCTGTTGCTTTGAGATCGACGTCGGTATGCATCATTTTAGCCCGTGCGGGCAGGCTATGAGCAGAAACCACTGTCTCCACCAGCGGTGCTAATTCAACATTCTCCAGTTCCACCGCACTGTCCGCCTGTTTACGGTTGTAATCAAGCAGTTGTTCGATCAGTTTTTGCAAATTGCGGCTGCTGCTATCAAGAATGCTCACCACCTCTTTTTGCTCTGGCGTAAGCGGCCCGACAACCTGGTCAGCCAGTAATTCAGTGCCCTCGCGCATACTCGCCAGTGGCGTTTTTAATTCATGAGATAAATGTCTTAAAAATTGATGGCGTTGGGATTCCAGCCATGACAGGCGCTCACTTAACCAAAGAATACGTTGCCCAACCGAGCGTAACTCGCTCGGTCCACTGAACGAAACGCTATTGCCCAGAGAACGCCCTTCCCCCAGACGGTTGATCATGCGCTCGATATTTTTCACCGGCCCGATAATCATCCGCGTGAAAAGTAGCACCATCACCAGACTCACCAGAAATAGCACCAGCGATTGCCAACCAAAATATTGCCCACGTTCGGCGATTTCACGCTGAAGTTGCTGCCCACGAGAGAACACCACTGTGCGCGTGGCCTGCACCATTTCGGTATTGGCACTGGCAAAGGCTTCAAGACGCGCGGCGGCGGCAGCATCGGGACCACTGTTGTTACACTGAAGTTGGGCCAGATTGTTCAAATCCTGACGCAATGCCTGGTAAAGTTTATCGTCTGGCAGTACGCCTGCGTGGGCATCGAGCATTTCGCTGTAACGCTTGCGCTGGCTTTGATAAACCTTCGCAAGCGTAGGATCGTCCAGCACGCAATACTGACGGTAGCTACGCTCCATCTCCAGCGCCGCGTTGGTCATCGCTTCACTACGCCGGGCATCAATAAGCGTAGTGCGGTTAACCAGCGCCGCCTGATCGCTAAGCGCATTCAGGCTTTGCCAGGCTTGCCATGCCAGCACCAACAGGGGTAGTAGAATTAGCAAAAATGCCAGCATTACCAGTTGTCGTAATGAGCGGGGAAAAACAGGCCAGCGTTTCAAGGTGTTACTCTCGTCAGACGCGAATAGCCTGATGCTAACCGAGGGGAAGTTCAGATACAACAAAGCCGGGAATTACCCGGCTTTGTTATGGAATAAGGCGGTGCCTAACTCGACGTTTCGCCCGATGGTTGATATAGCTACGCTGATATCAGAAGTTGGACGGCAGGCACCTTGTTGTGCGTCATTCGAATTTTATGTAGCACGTCCCGAAGGGGCTGACATAAGTCGGTGAATGAGCCACTGCTTACTATTATGCAGTAACTGTGCCAATAAAGAAAATAGTTTGGTAACGTACTGATTATACGTCGCTTTGAGGGGTTTATGGCTTCTCCGTTATTTGAATGTAAATCAGCCACTGTGTCGCTAAAAAGAGACAACTTAAGATAAACTTATTAGATAATATTAAAATCAATGAGTTAAGTGTCGCCAGAAAGCGACACGGTAAACCACCCATTGTCGTGATTTACAGACACAAAAAAGCTCCCGGAGTTGGGAGCTTATGATAGTGGTTGGTGCTTAATGCCGGATGCGGCGTAAATGCCGCATCCGGGCTGCAAAACCAATGAACTGATGACTTACCCCAACTGCTTACGCGCATTGCGGAAAATGCGCATCCATGGGCCATCCTCGCCCCAGTTTTCCGGATGCCAGGAGTTGCTGACAGTACGGAAAACACGTTCCGGGTGCGGCATCATAATGGTGACTCGACCACTTTCAGTCGTAATCGACGTAATACCGTTCGGTGAACCGTTCGGGTTAGCCGGGTAGGTTTCAGTGACTTTGCCGAAGTTATCGACATAGCGCAGTGCCACCAGCCCTTTGCTTTCCAGTGCCGCCAGATGCGCCGCATCACGCACTTCCACGCGCCCTTCACCATGAGAGACAGCAATCGGCATTTGCGAGCCCACCATCCCCTGCAACAGCAGCGACGGGCTTTGGGTCACTTCAACCAGGCTGAAACGCGCTTCAAAGCGATCGGAGGTATTGCGCACAAAACGTGGCCACAACTCACTACCTGGGATCAGTTCGCGCAGGTTAGACATCATCTGGCAACCGTTACATACCCCCAGCGCCAGCGTTTGCGGACGGTGGAAGAAGGTTGCAAACTCATCGCGTACACGGTCATTGAACAGGATTGACTTCGCCCAACCTTCACCGGCACCCAGCACATCACCGTAGGAGAAACCACCGCACGCGACCAGGGCGTGGAAATCTTCCAGGCCCGTGCGTCCAGTCAGCAGGTCACTCATATGCACATCGATTGCATCGAAGCCTGCACGGTGGAAAGCTGCCGCCATTTCAACATGCGAGTTCACGCCCTGCTCACGCAGCACAGCAACTTTCGGACGTGCGCCAGTGGCAATATACGGTGCTGCCACATCTTCGTTGATATCGAACGACAGTTTCACATTCAGGCCCGGATCGGCGTCGTTTGATTTCGCCTGGTGCTCCTGGTCAGCACACTCCGGGTTGTCACGCAGGCGCTGCATCTGCCAGGTAGTTTCTGCCCACCAGACACGCAACGTGGTGCGGCTTTCGCTGAATACAGTCTGCCCGTTGGCGGTAATCACAAAACGGTCACCGGAAACCGCCTGCCCTACATAATGGACACAATCAGCAAGCCCATGCTGTGCCAGTACGGACTCGACCGCTTCACGGTCAGCGGCACGAACCTGAATCACCGCACCCAGTTCTTCGTTAAACAACGCCGCCAGGCGATCGTCGCCCAGAGAGGCAATATCCGCGTTAATGCCGCAATGACCAGCAAAGGCCATTTCCGCCAGCGTTACCAGCAGGCCGCCATCAGAGCGGTCGTGGTATGCGAGCAGCTTACGCTGTGCAACCAGCGCCTGAATCGAGTCATAGAAGCCTTTCAGTTGCGCGACATCGCGTACATCTGCCGGTTTGTCGCCAAGCTGACGATAAACCTGCGCCAGCGCCGTTGCGCCCAGCGCGTTATTGCCTTTGCCCAAATCAATCAGCAGCAGTGCGTTATCTTCGGTAGAAAGCTGCGGCGTGATGGTGTGACGTACATCTTCCACGCGGGCAAATGCAGAAATCACCAGCGACAGCGGCGACGTCATTTCGCGCTCTTCGTTACCTTCCTGCCAGCGGGTTTTCATCGACATAGAGTCTTTACCCACCGGGATCGTCAGGCCCAGCGCCGGACAAAGCTCTTCGCCCACGGCTTTAACGGCTTCATACAGGCCCGCATCTTCACCAGGGTGGCCTGCCGCCGCCATCCAGTTGGCGGAAAGTTTAATGCGTTTGATATCGCCAATCTGTGTTGCGGCAATATTGGTTAACGCTTCACCGACCGCCAGACGGGCAGAGGCGGCGAAATCCAGCAGCGCAACCGGCGCACGCTCGCCAATCGCCATCGCTTCACCGTAGTAGCTGTCGAGGCTGGCGGTAGTGACCGCGCAGTTAGCGACCGGCACCTGCCACGGACCCACCATCTGATCGCGCGCTACCATGCCAGTTACGCTGCGGTCACCGATGGTCACCAGGAAAGTTTTCTCCGCCACGGTCGGCAGATGCAGTACGCGTTTCACCGCGTCTGCAATGGTGATCCCTTCACGGACCAGCGCATCGCCCTTCGCTTTCAGCGTTTGTACATCGCGGGTCATCTTCGGCGTTTTACCAAGCAGGACGTCCAGCGGCAGATCGATCGGCTGATTATCAAAATGACGATCGTGCAGAGAAAGATGCAGTTCTTCGGTCGCTTCACCAATCACCGCGTAGGGTGCGCGCTCACGCTTACACAGTTCGTCAAACAGCGGTAATTGATCGGCAGCAACCGCCAGCACGTAGCGTTCCTGGGATTCGTTACACCAGATTTCCAGCGGGCTCATGCCCGGTTCGTCGCTTAGAATATCGCGCAGTTCAAATTTACCGCCGCGTCCGCCGTCGCTCACCAGCTCCGGCATCGCGTTAGAAAGACCGCCCGCACCGACGTCGTGGATAAACAGAATTGGGTTAGCATCACCAAGCTGCCAGCAACGGTCGATCACTTCCTGGCAACGACGCTCCATCTCCGGGTTGTCGCGCTGTACGGAAGCAAAGTCGAGGTCGGCATCAGACTGACCTGACGCCATGGAAGACGCCGCTCCGCCGCCAAGACCGATGTTCATTGCCGGGCCGCCGAGAACGACCAGCTTCGCACCGACGTTGATCTCGCCTTTTTGTACGTGATCGGCGCGAATGTTGCCGATCCCGCCCGCCAGCATGATCGGTTTGTGATAACCGCGCAGCTCTTCGCCGTTGTGGCTGTTCACTTTTTCTTCATAAGTACGGAAGTAGCCATTCAGTGCCGGACGACCAAATTCGTTGTTAAACGCCGCGCCGCCCAGCGGGCCTTCGGTCATGATGTCCAGCGCGGTGACAATGCGCTCAGGCTTACCGAAATCTTCTTCCCACGGCTGTTCGAAGCCAGGAATTCGCAGGTTGGAAACGGAGAAACCAACCAAACCCGCTTTCGGCTTCGCGCCGCGCCCGGTGGCACCTTCATCGCGGATTTCACCGCCGGAACCGGTCGCCGCGCCCGGCCACGGAGAAATCGCCGTCGGGTGGTTGTGAGTTTCGACTTTCATCAGAATATGCGCCGGTTCCTGATGGAAATCGTAGCGGCCCGTTTCGTGGTCAGCAAAGTAGCGGCCCACTTCAGAACCTTCCATTACGGCGGCGTTATCTTTATAAGCAGAGAGAACGTAATCTGGCGTGGTTTCGAAGGTGTTTTTGATCATCTTAAACAGCGATTTCGGCTGTTGCTCACCGTCGATAACCCAATCGGCGTTAAAAATCTTGTGGCGGCAGTGCTCGGAGTTCGCCTGGGCGAACATATACAGCTCGATGTCGTTCGGGTTACGACCAAGCTTTGTGAAAGCATCCTGCAGATAGTCAATTTCATCTTCCGCCAGTGCCAGGCCAAGACGCAGGTTAGCGTCGATTAGCGCCTGACGGCCCTGCCCCAGCAAATCAACGCTGGTGACCGGAGTCGGTTGATGGTGTGCAAACAGCTGCTCTGCATCATCTAAAGCAAAAAAGACCGTTTCCATCATGCGGTCGTGCAGTTCAGCGGTAACCTGCTGCCATTGTTCATTGGTCAGCGTACCGGCTTCTATATAGTAAGCAACGCCGCGCTCAAGGCGGTTTACCTGTTGTAGCCCGCAGTTATGGGCAATATCGGTCGCTTTCGAAGACCAGGGAGAGATGGTGCCAGGACGCGGGGTCACCAGCAGGAGTTTGCCTTGCGGGGCGTGGCTGGCGAGTGCCGGGCCATATTTCAGCAGGCGTTCAAGTTGTGCGTGCTCATCATCGTTTAACGGCGCATTGAGGTCAGCAAAATGGACATACTCGGCGTAAATATTGTGAACCGGGAGCCTGGCAGCCTGAAAACGTGCCAGCAGTTTGTTGATTCGGAATGCCGACAGTGCAGGCGAACCACGCAGAATTTCCATCATAAGTCTCTCGTCTTCTAAGCTTTCGGTGTACCCAAGGGGGGGAAACGGGCGTCATTATAAAGAATCTGATGCGCTGACGAAACCGTTTGCGTGGAAATAAAATCACCATCGTGAATTAGCAACGCGTGCCGCCAATGGCTGTAATAAGTTGCCATCTGGCGCAGGTTTACGCAAAATGCCGCTCATTTATGAGTAAACCTTTCACTATTATTACGTTTTTTCAAGCTGGGACGCGCACGACACAGAGAATTAACTAATTGAAAAAATTAAAGATTAATTATCTGTTCATCGGCATTCTGGCACTGCTGCTCGCGGTCGCTCTCTGGCCATCCATTCCCTGGTTTGGTAAAGCCGACAACCGTATCGCCGCCATTCAAGCGCGGGGAGAGTTGCGTGTGAGCACCATTCATACTCCCCTGACTTATAACGAAATCAACGGGAAACCTTTTGGCCTGGATTACGAACTGGCGAAACAGTTTGCCGATTACCTCGGCGTAAAACTGAAAGTGACCGTGCGGCAGAATATCAGCCAGCTGTTTGACGACCTTGATAATGGTAACGCCGACCTGCTGGCGGCAGGACTGGTCTATAACAGTGAGCGGGTAAAAAATTATCAGCCTGGCCCTACCTATTATTCCGTGTCACAACAACTGGTTTATAAAGTGGGTCAGTATCGCCCACGTACGCTGGGCAACCTGACGGCGGAGCAACTCACCGTTGCACCGGGTCATGTGGTGGTTAACGATCTCCAGACCCTGAAAGAAACAAAATTCCCGGAATTAAGCTGGAAGGTAGACGACAAAAAAGGCTCTGCGGAATTAATGGAAGATGTCATCGAAGGAAAACTCGATTACACCATTGCTGATTCTGTCGCCATCAGCCTGTTTCAGCGCGTTCACCCGGAGCTCGCCGTAGCGCTCGATATCACCGATGAACAACCGGTGACTTGGTTTAGCCCGTTAGATGGCGATAATACCCTTTCCGCCGCCCTGCTCGACTTCTTCAACGAAATGAATGAAGACGGTACGCTGGCACGCATTGAAGAGAAATACCTGGGGCATGGCGATGATTTTGATTACGTCGATACGCGCACATTTTTACGCGCCGTCGATGCGGTACTGCCGCAGTTAAAGCCCCTGTTTGAGAAATACGCCGAAGAAATTGACTGGCGTTTGCTGGCCGCTATTGCTTATCAGGAATCGCACTGGGATGCACAGGCCACTTCACCGACGGGTGTGCGCGGCATGATGATGTTAACCAAAAATACCGCGCAAAGCCTCGGCATTACGGATCGTACCGATGCCGAACAGAGCATCAGCGGTGGCGTGCGTTATTTGCAGGATATGATGAGTAAAGTGCCGGAAAGTGTGCCGGAGAACGAGCGGATCTGGTTTGCCCTCGCTGCGTACAATATGGGCTATGCGCATATGCTGGATGCCCGCGCCCTGACGGCAAAAACCAAAGGGAATCCTGACAGTTGGGCTGACGTAAAACAGCGTCTGCCTTTACTTAGCCAGAAACCCTATTACAGCAAGCTGACTTACGGCTACGCTCGTGGACATGAAGCCTACGCTTATGTCGAAAATATTCGTAAGTATCAGATTAGCCTGGTGGGTTATCTGCAAGAGAAAGAGAAGCAGGCTACAGAAGCGGCGATGCAACTGGCGCAGGATTATCCGGCGGTATCGCCTACGGAGTTGGGCAAAGAGAAATTTCCTTTTCTCTCGTTTCTTTCCCAGTCGTCATCAAACTATTTGACCCATTCTCCCTCTCTGCTGTTTTCCAGGAAAGGGAGTGAAGAGAAACAAAATTAATCCGTCGAGGATTGCGCTTTTTTCTGCGCTTTAATTTCCTGGCGGCGCATGCGAAAGAAGTCACTGAGCAACGCCGCGCACTCATCCGCCAGTATTCCTTCCGTAATTTCCACTCGGTGATTCATACCCGGATGATGCAGCACATCCATTAAAGATCCCGCAGCGCCAGTTTTCGCGTCACGCGCACCAAAGACCACGCGACCAATGCGACTGTGGATCATCGCTCCGGCACACATTACACATGGTTCAAGCGTGACATACAACGTGGCGTCGATCAGACGATAATTTTGCATCACCAGACCACCCTGCCGCAGGGCCATGATTTCTGCATGTGCGGTGGGATCATGGCGACCAATCGGGCGGTTCCAGCCTTCGCCGATTACCCGATTGTTATGCACTAATACCGCGCCGACCGGCACTTCCCGCTCATCCCAGGCACGTTTCGCCAGCGTCAGCGCGTGACGCATCCAGTATTCGTGGCTAAATTCGACTTCAGACAAAAAGAAAACTCCGGTTATAAAAGCGCGGCGCATTATACACGGACGCTATGCTTTACTCTATTCCAGTTGCTGGAGTTCACCGCGCGGGGTTACTCGCCAACGATGCTGACAGAAATAAAGCAGCGGATTGTCCTGATTACTGTCGCTATAGCCACTGTACAGCCGCAGCGGAGTGCCGATTTTGCGCTCCAGTTGTGCGACCTTTTCATGTCCCAGACAACGCATCGTCAATACCCAACCACCATAGCCACGCTGAATTTGGCTGGCGATAAGATTAACCCGCGGCAGCCAGGGCGTATCGAAATAAACCGCTTCAACCAGCGGCTGCGGAGAGCCGGTAATCAACCAGATATCAGCATCGGAACTTAACAGGTAGGTGGTTAATCGCTCCTGAACCAGCGGAAAGGCGGTAACATTGTCGCGAAACCAGCGCACGAAATCGGCCTGCAACGTCTGTAAACGTGCTTCGCTGTGACCAAAAGTGCACCCCCACAGAAGCAGACTCATCGGCCAGCGTGCCGCACGACCTTTTATCAATAACGCAATGACTATAATCGGTAACAACGGCAGGACAAGTAACGCATTCAGCGGTTGGCGACGCAGTAAATAGCGCAGAAAACTGCCGAACATATCCTGCTGATGCAATGTTCCATCTAAGTCAAAAAACACCACACGACGCTCGTGAGTTGCCAAACCATACTCCTCTGGACTGAAACATCCTGATTAATTTTCGCTACTACATAGCCTAATAGATAGATCATCACTTTTCCGGCAACAATCGACCGCATCATGGCTAACTGGAATTTTTAATTCATGGCAATTAGCGGCAATGGAATATAAAATTCACTCGCGTGTCTCTCATATTGCCTGTTGTCGCCACTATTTCATCGCGAGGAAAGATATGAACGGCTTACTTCGTATCCGTCAGCGTTACCAGGGGCTTGCCCAGAGTGATAAAAAACTGGCGGATTATCTGCTGCTACAACCTGATACGGCGCGCCATTTAAGCTCTCAGCAACTGGCCAACGAAGCCGGAGTCAGTCAGTCCAGCGTCGTGAAGTTCGCGCAAAAACTCGGCTATAAAGGTTTTCCGGCGCTTAAGTTGGCGTTGAGTGAAGCGCTGGCAAGCCAGCCGGAATCGCCCTCCGTGCCCATTCATAACCAAATCCGCGGTGATGATCCGTTACGGCTGGTCGGCGAAAAACTGATTAAAGAAAATACTGCCGCTATGTACGCAACGCTAAACGTTAATAGTGAAGAGAAACTGCATGAATGCGTAACAATGTTGCGCTCTGCGCGGCGGATAATTCTGACCGGTATTGGCGCTTCGGGTCTGGTGGCGCAAAACTTTGCCTGGAAGCTGATGAAGATTGGCTTCAATGCTGCCGCAGTGCGCGATATGCATGCGCTACTCGCAACAGTACAGGCGTCGTCCCCTGACGATCTGTTATTAGCCATTTCCTACACCGGTGTACGACGCGAGTTAAACCTGGCGGCAGATGAGATGCTGCGAGTGGGCGGAAAAGTGCTGGCGATTACCGGCTTTACTCCGAATGCCCTGCAACAGCGTGCTTCTCATTGCCTGTATACCATTGCCGAAGAACAAGCGACAAACAGCGCTTCAATCTCTGCTTGTCACGCTCAGGGAATGTTAACGGATTTGCTGTTCATTGCGCTGATTCAGCAGGATCTGGAACTGGCACCAGAACGTATTCGTCATAGTGAAGCGCTGGTGAAAAAACTGGTCTGAGTAAAGAATGCGCGTATAATGCCCGCCCGGTTTGTGTTGTTTTGAGAGTTTCCTTATGGCGTTGTTAATCACTAAAAAATGCATCAATTGTGATATGTGTGAACCCGAATGCCCGAATGAGGCGATTTCAATGGGAGATCATATCTACGAGATTAACAGCGATAAGTGTACCGAATGCGTAGGGCACTACGAGACACCAACCTGCCAGAAGGTGTGCCCGATCCCCAATACTATTGTGAAAGATCCGGCGCATGTCGAGACAGAAGAACAGTTGTGGGATAAATTTGTGCTGATGCACCACGCGGATAAAATTTAATATTCTACTCTGGAAGTAGAGTATTAATTATATTACTGGGAAGCCTTAACGCCATTATATTTATTTAATTGATGACATTAGCATAATCATTCACTAAGTTAATTTATATAGTATCTGCCAAGACACTTATTTATAGTTATTAAAGGCGCGTCCGATTGGTTCACCGGACGCACCTTAAGTACGTTTCCTTGTGTTATAAGAACAGAAGGATCAGCTGTAAAACAGCAATGATGATTTTGATGACCCGTTTAATCAGGTATCGGCAATCAGTCATTCGTTTTTCCTTAAACAAGGAATGCAGCCGTTCAGATTAGCCCTTACATCTCCCCAAAACTGAACGTGCGAGTTATTGAGGGTGCATGCTGCACTCCACACCAGAGCTTTGACGACACCACTCGTTTCAATGGGGGAATTCTGTGGCATGGTGTAAAGCACAGCAAAATCTTCAATAACGAAGCCAATTTTAATGTACTTACGAATTGGCGGTCACGTTAATCTTTCCATCAATATTGCTTTCTTCGTAAAGGCTCGAGTTTTTATGCTAAAGATTGCAAGTTGCTTGTAAAAGATAAGTACACTGATCCATAATCGCTGTTGTTGAGGGTGCATGCTGCACAAAATTAAAGTTAAAAAGTAAAACCCCCGTTCCTTACCAGTTCGGGGGTTTTACTTTTTAAAGAGAACGGTATTATTTTAACTTTCAATAATTACCGTGGCACAAGCATAGTGGCGTTCATCTGCCAGCGTTACATGCATATTTACAACGCCGAGCTTTTCCGCCAGTTTTAATGCCTCACCCCATAGCCGTAGCCGTGGTTTGCCGAGCTCATCATTGAATACTTCAAATTGATTAAACGCCAGACCATTGCGGATCCCGGTGCCAAACGCTTTTGCTGCGGCTTCTTTCACAGCAAAACGCTTCGCCAGAAAACGCACCGGCTGGTGGTGCGTTTTCCAGATTGCCCATTCGTTATCGCTTAATACGCGGCGTGCCAGGCGCTCACCGGATCGGGCGATCACTGCTTCTATGCGAGCGATCTCTACGATATCCGTGCCTAAACCTAATATTGCCATTAGCCACGCGCTTCCAGCATCAGACGCTTCATTTCTGCCACCGCATCTTTCAGTCCGGTCATCACTGCACGACCAATAATGGCATGACCGATATTCAGTTCATGCATCTCAGGGATGGCGGCAATAGCTTTCACGTTGTGATAGGTCAGACCGTGACCAGCGTTAACTTTCAGACCGAGACTAGCGGCAAAGGTCGCGGCTTTGGCGATACGCGCCAGCTCTTGCGCCTGTTCGGCGTCAGTTTTGGCATCAGCATAGCAACCGGTGTGGATCTCGATAAACGGTGCGCCAACCTCTGCCGCAGCTTTGATCTGCTCTTCATCGGCGTCGATAAAGAGAGAAACCTGGATCCCGGCATCTGCCAGACGTTTGCAGGCATCGCGCATTTTGTCACGCTGCCCTGCGACGTCCAGGCCGCCTTCGGTTGTTACTTCCTGACGCTTTTCCGGTACCAGACAGCAAAAATGTGGCTTCGTCTCAACGGCGATCGCCAGCATCTCTTCGGTCACCGCCATCTCCAGATTCATGCGGGTATCCAGCGTCTGACGCAGGATGCGCACATCACGGTCAGTAATGTGGCGGCGATCTTCACGTAAATGCACGGTAATGCCGTCCGCTCCCGCCTGCTCAGCAATAAACGCCGCCTGCACCGGATCCGGGTAAGCAGTACCGCGTGCGTTACGCAGCGTTGCAATATGGTCAATGTTGACGCCTAACAGTAATTCAGCCATGACAATCCTCATCATTCATAATGTGTTTTCACCGTTCGCTTAGGCATAAACTGCCGGAACAGTTCCCTGCTCTTTAATGGTTTACCGCCAAGATACGGCTTAAGCGCCATGCGGGTAAAGCGTTTCGCGGCGCGTAGTGTGTCTGCGTCAGGAAATTCCCGCGCGTTTAACGCTTTTAACTGCCTTCCGGTGAACGTTTTATTGTCGATAACGACGCTTGCGATAAACCCTTTTTCTTCGCGATAACGATACGTCATGGTGTCATCTACCGGCTCGCCGCTACCCGCACAATGGGTAAAATTGACGCCATAGCCCAGATGCCCGAGCAGTGCCAATTCAAAGCGGCGCAGCGCGGGTTCTGGCGTACCAGTGGCACCTGCAAGAGACTGAATGCAGTGCAAGTAATCGAAAAAGAGTTCAGAGAAGCGCGTCTCGTATTCCAGTACGCGGGAGAGAAGTTCGTTGATGTACAGACCGCTGTAAAGCGTGATACCGCTTAATGGCAGCGCCAGCGAGACAGCTTCAGCACTGCGCAGCGTTTTGACTTCGCCACGCCCGCCGAAACGTAGCAAGAGAGGGGTGAAAGGCTGTAATGCACCTTTCAGAGTAGAGCGTTTAGAGCGTGCGCCTTTGGCAACCAGACGCACGCGACCCGATTCCTCCGTGAAGACGTCCAGCATCAGGCTGGTTTCGCTCCACGGGCGACTATGCAGGACAAATGCGCGCTGCCAGCCTTCCATCGGAGTGACTCTTAAAGATCGTCAACGTAACCGAGACTGCGCAGTGCGCGTTCGTCGTCGGCCCAACCGGATTTCACTTTTACCCACAGTTCAAGGTGGACAGGCGCTTCGAACATTTCCTGCATGTCTTTACGCGCTTCAATCCCGATGGTTTTGATCTTGGCCCCTTTGTTGCCAATAACCATCTTCTTCTGCCCTTCACGCTCAACGAGAATCAAACCATTGATGTCATAACCACCGCGTTCGTTAGAGACGAAACGTTCGATCTCCACGGTCACGGAGTACGGCAGTTCAGCGCCGAGGAAACGCATCAGTTTTTCGCGGATGATTTCAGACGCCATAAAACGCTGTGAGCGATCGGTGATGTAATCTTCCGGGAAGTGATGGGTCGCTTCAGGGAGGTGCTTACGCACGATTGCTGCGATAGTGTCGACATTCAGCCCGGTTTCAGCAGAGATCGGCACGATATCGAGGAAGTTCATCTGACTTGCCAGGAACTGTAAGTGCGGCAGCAGATCGGCTTTTTCCTGCACGTTATCCACTTTGTTCACCGCGAGGATCACCGGCGCTTTGCCATCGCGCAGTTTGTTGAGCACCATTTCGTCGTCCGGCGTCCAGCGGGTGCCTTCAACGACAAAAATCACCAGCTCAACGTCGCCAATAGAGCTGCTCGCCGCTTTGTTCATCAGGCGGTTAATAGCGCGTTTTTCTTCCATATGCAGGCCAGGGGTATCAACGTAGATCGCCTGATACGCGCCTTCAGTATGGATCCCCACAATGCGGTGACGAGTTGTTTGCGCTTTGCGGGAGGTGATGGAGATCTTCTGCCCCAGCAGTTTGTTCAACAATGTGGATTTGCCAACGTTCGGACGTCCGACGATGGCAATAAATCCGCAGTAACTTTTATCGATGCTCATTCCAGCTCCAGTTTTTTCAACGCCTGTTCGGCGGCAGCCTGCTCAGCCTTACGACGGCTTGAACCTGTGCCAACCACCGGTTCACTCAGGCCGCTGACCTGGCAGTGGATAGTAAATTCCTGATCGTGCGCTTCGCCACGTACCTGGACTACCAGATAAGTCGGCAGCGGCAGATGGCGACCCTGCAAATATTCTTGCAAGCGCGTTTTCGGATCTTTTTGTTTATCGCCTGGGCTAATTTCGTCCAAACGAGTTTGATACCAGTTGAGGATTAATTTCTCGACGGTTTGAATATCACTGTCGAGGAATACGCCACCAATTAATGCTTCGACGGTGTCGGCGAGAATTGACTCACGACGAAATCCACCGCTTTTAAGTTCACCTGGCCCTAAACGTAAGCACTCGCCTAACTCAAATTCGCGCGCCAGTTCCGCCAGCGTATTGCCACGGACCAGCGTGGCGCGCATCCGGCTCATATCGCCTTCATCCACACGAGGGAAACGGTGATAAAGCGCATTGGCGATAACGTAGCTCAGAATAGAGTCGCCTAAAAATTCTAAACGCTCGTTATGTTTACTGCTGGCACTACGATGAGTTAATGCCTGCTGCAACAGTTCCTGATGATTAAAAGTGTAGCCCAGCTTCCGTTGAAGCCGATTAATTACGATGGGGTTCATGCGATACCAATAAATAAATGCGTCAACAATTCAGCACACGAAACAGACCTGATATACATGGCTCTGCTAACTGCTTCGCTGCAGTTTCAGTTTACCGGTATATGGGGACCAACGCTGTTTCGTGTGCCGTGGCAACCTGGAGGTGCCAACCTTAAACTTCGGGGAATATTCTATACACAACGACGGGGGATGTCGTTAGCCACGGGAGATTTATCTCATAAATAATTCACGTTGTCGCCATAACGGCGACAACGTGAACGAAGATGAGCTATTAATGGATGCCGCCAATGCGACTTAAGCGCACACCAGTCGGCCATTCGCCTTCTTGCTTATCGAAGCTCATCCAGATAGCCGTTGCCCGACCGACCAGATTCGCTTCAGGCACAAACCCCCAATAACGGCTGTCCGCGCTGTTGTCGCGGTTGTCGCCCATCATGAAGTATTGTCCCGGAGGAACAATCCAGGTTGCCAGTTGTTGCCCTGGCTGCTGGTAATACATCCCCACCTGATCCTGCGCAATCGGCACTGTCAGAATTCGGTGCGTCACATCACCCAGTGTCTCTTTACGCTCGGAAAGACGAATTCCATTTTCTTTGGTTTCGTTTTTCGGCACTTCAAAGAATCCGCTGGTCGCTTCCCCACCATTACGGCGTGAGAAGGTCTGAACGAAATCGCTCGGTTCCACGTTTGAGTAGGTGACCGGCAGCGCGTTTTCACACGCCTGGCCGGAACTGCATCCCGGTTGAATCGTCAGCTCTTTCGAGACCGGATCATAAGTAACTTTATCGCCCGGTAAACCCACCGCGCGCTTGATGTAATCAAGCTTTGGATCTTCCGGATATTTAAAGACCACGATATCTCCGCGTTTCGGATGACCGGTTTCGATCAGCGTTTTCTGGTAGATAGGATCTTTAATGCCATAAGCAAACTTTTCTACCAGAATAAAATCACCGATTAACAGAGTCGGCATCATCGAACCTGACGGGATCTGGAACGGTTCATAAATAAACGAACGCACAATCAATACGATAGCCAGTACCGGAAAAACAGAAGCACCGGTTTCCAGCCAGCCAGGCTTCGGCGCAACCTTTTTCAACGTTGCTTTATCCAGTGAGTCACCGGCAGCCGCCTGCGCCGCTGCCTGACGTTCCCGCCGTTTAGGTGCGAAAAAGAATTTATCCACGCACCATAAAATGCCCGTCACCAGTGTGGCAATCACCAGAATCAGGGCAAACATATTCGCCATGCCAACTCCTAAGGGTTATTTGTTGTCTTTGCCGACGTGCAGAATGGCGAGGAACGCTTCCTGCGGCAGCTCGACGTTACCGATCTGCTTCATGCGTTTCTTACCTTCTTTCTGCTTCTGCAGCAGCTTTTTCTTACGGCTGATATCGCCGCCATAACATTTAGCCAGTACGTTTTTACGCAGCTGTTTCACGGTGGATCGCGCAATAATGTGCGTACCAATCGCTGCCTGAATGGCGATATCAAACTGCTGGCGTGGGATCAGATCTTTCATCTTCTCCACCAACTCGCGACCGCGGTTTTGCGAATTATCACGGTGGGTGATCAGCGCCAACGCATCAACACGTTCACCGTTGATTAATACGTCTACACGTACCATGTCGGACGCCTGGAAGCGTTTGAAGTTGTAATCCAGAGACGCATAACCACGCGAGGTAGATTTCAGGCGATCGAAGAAGTCGAGCACCACTTCCGCCATCGGGATCTCGTACGTCAGCGCCACCTGATTACCGTGGTAAACCATATTGGTCTGCACGCCGCGTTTTTCTACGCACAGCGTAATAACGTTGCCGAGATATGCCTGCGGCAGCAGCATGTGACATTCGGCAATCGGCTCGCGCAGTTCGTAGATGTTATTTACCGCTGGCAGCTTGGATGGACTGTCGACGTAAATAACTTCTCTTGACGTGGTTTCAACTTCATACACTACGGTCGGCGCAGTGGTGATCAGATCCAGATCGTATTCACGTTCCAGACGTTCCTGGATGATCTCCATGTGCAGCAGGCCGAGGAAGCCGCAGCGGAAACCAAAGCCCAGCGCGCTGGAGCTTTCCGGCTCATAGAACAGTGAAGCATCGTTCAGGCTGAGTTTACCCAGCGCGTCACGGAAGGCTTCATAGTCGTCGGAACTTACCGGGAACAGACCGGCGTATACCTGCGGTTTGACTTTCTTAAAGCCAGGCAGCGCCTTTTCTGCCGGATTACGCGCCAGCGTTAAGGTATCGCCGACTGGAGCGCCGTGGATATCTTTAATCGCACATACCAGCCAGCCTACTTCGCCACATTTCAGTTCAGTGCGGTCAACCTGTTTCGGCGTGAAGATGCCCAGACGGTCGGCGTTATAGGTCTGCCCGGTACTCATGACTTTCACTTTGTCGCCCTTACGCAGGGTGCCGTTTTTAATACGGATAAGTGAAACAACGCCCAGGTAGTTGTCGAACCATGAGTCGATAATTAGTGCCTGCAACGGGCCTTCCGGATCGCCTTCCGGCGGCGGAATGTCGCGCACCAGACGTTCGAGAACGTCCTGCACGCCAACGCCGGTTTTCGCTGAACAGCGCACCGCGTCGGTGGCGTCGATGCCGACGATATCTTCAATTTCTTCCGCCACGCGTTCAGGATCGGCTGCCGGCAGGTCAATCTTGTTCAGTACCGGCACCACTTCGAGATCCATTTCCATGGCGGTGTAGCAGTTTGCCAAGGTTTGCGCTTCTACGCCCTGCCCGGCGTCGACCACCAGCAATGCACCTTCACAGGCAGACAGCGAACGGGAAACTTCATAGGAGAAGTCAACGTGGCCCGGGGTGTCGATAAAGTTCAGCTGATAGGTTTCGCCGTCAGACGCTTTGTAGTCCAGCGTCACGCTTTGCGCTTTGATGGTTATGCCACGCTCACGCTCAAGATCCATGGAATCGAGAACCTGCGCCTCCATTTCACGGTCAGACAGGCCACCGCAGATCTGGATAATACGGTCAGACAGCGTCGATTTACCGTGGTCAATGTGAGCTATGATCGAAAAGTTACGTATATTCTTCATAAAGTATGATTATTGTGCCTTAATGCCCGGTTAACCAGGCTTTTAGAAGTCGCTGTTCTGAGCTTAACGTCTGTATTAATAGAAACGCCGCATTCTACACTACAACATTGAGGCGAGGAAATGTTCATACCGTATGGATTGTGGTATCTGGAAACGTCCTCGCATTTGTTATGCAAAATGCAACAAAGCCAGTGAAATCACTGGCTCGCGTCTTCCGAAGATGTTTCAAATCGCACAAGGCCAGGCGGCAATGCCACGCTTAAGATGATCGGTTGCCATTCTGCCCGGGCAGCAAACTTACGCGAGTAGCCGCGCGCAATCAGGAACCCGCCAATACCGCCGAGGACCGCACCACATAATGCTGCGACGTCAGAAGCAAAGAGTAGCTGAAATAGCGAAGCGATGAGGAATAATCCCACCAGCGGCGACATATAAACCAGTAATGCGGAGCTAAGCAGGCTGCCTTCGGCGATCCCCAATTCCACTTTTTGCCCCGGCACTAACGGCTCATCACAGGGTACGACAATGGTATGCGTGGTTTGCGGGCCAAGTTTATTTAACACGCGGCTACCGCAACCGGCGCGTGAAGCGCAGCTGCTGCATGAAGCTTTAACATCACAACTGACCAGCGCCTGCCCGTTTTGCCAGGAGACGACGGTAGCCCACTCTTTGATCATTGCGCTGCCCCGAACTTAATATTCTCGGCAATGCGTTTCGCCGTTTGCGGCGGCAGTTCACCGACAATGGTGATTTCGGCGTTATCACGTACGCTTGTACTGACGGTTCTGCGTCCGGTGCGCAACATCTGATCGGTGCTCGATGGCGTAGCGCGGTTAACGTTTACCGAGAAGCTGAATAATCCGTCGGAATAGAGACGTGATTCGATAGGCATGTTGTCCATCGTCGGTAGCGGACGTCGACTACTGGAAACTTCGCTAAAACCCTGTGGCAACCAGGTTGGCGTCCAGCTGAATTTAGCTTTTTCACCTACAGGAACAGAAAGCAACGGCGGCAAATTTGCCTTCGCCAGCGTCTGCATACTGCTGCTGATATCCTGATTGACGTTAAAAGCAATCACGCGAAATTGTTCCAGCGTTTCACCATCGCGATCAAGGAGATCAACCCGCATCGGTAATTTCGATTCGGTGTCCATCCACACGATGTAGCTGTAGCGTGTACCATCTCGGGCAACCACGCGAATGACTTCGCAAAGACGATCAGCAATACGCGTGCGCCCGACGGAGATAAAGTCGTAGTAAGGAGAAAGGCGTTTGAAATCGGTATAGATAAGCGATGGCAGAGAATCAACAATGTAATCGCCATTAAGCGTGAACGGTTCAAGTCCCGGTTCAAAATAGCTGATTTCATTGCCGCGCTGTACCACTTCCCGGCGCGGGCCATCCATTTGCAACAATTGTGCAAGAGGACGGTTATCGAGGCGTGCATGTCGATAACGCAGAGACTCAACACCCTGTTTATTGATGCTGATGAATGACAGCTCGTAATTCAGTGACTGACTGGCCAGGTTCATCTGCTGTAATAACGCCCCGGACGCGGGAGTGGCCGAGGCGTTAGCAGAGAATAACAGGCTACCTGTCACTAATGACATGGCAAACCAAAGTTGCTTCATTACTGCGATTGCGTTCCTAAAGTTTGAATTCCTGGCACCTGTACAGCGGCTTGCTGGGTTTGCGCCTGCTCAAACTGAAGCTGTTCAGAGTGGAGTCGGCGTTGCAGTTCGTAATCCTGCAACATTGCATTAATGCGACGACGCTGCTCCTGTACCTGCTGCTGTTGACCATTGTTTGCGGTCGCTTCAGAAGGTACTCCCAGGCTTACCGGGCTGGCTTTACCCATCATCGGCAGTGTATTAAATACCGGCGTTTCGGGCTGCTGGGACGTTTCAGATTGTCCATTATAGTGC
>NZ_CAOLGM010000044.1:0-32334 GCF_948475835.1 uncultured Escherichia sp.
TGCCTGGGCTGTGCGGAAAATGGTTTCTGGGATCGCGGTTCGTTCTACAGCCGCGTGGTCGATATTCCGCAAATGGGTACTCATTCCACTGCCGATACCGTCGGTTTAACCGCGCTTGGCGTGGTGGCAGCGGCTGTTGGTGTGCACGCAGTCGCCAGCGCCGTTGACCAGCGCAGACGTCATAACCAGCAACCTACAGAAACCGAACATCAGCCAGGCAATGAGGATAAACAGGCATGAGCACTCAGTACGAAACTCAGGGATACACTATCAATAATGCCGGACGCCGCCTGGTGGTCGACCCGATTACGCGCATCGAAGGCCACATGCGCTGCGAAGTGAATATTAACGATCAGAATGTGATCACCAATGCCGTCTCCTGCGGCACCATGTTTCGCGGGCTGGAGATCATTCTGCAAGGGCGCGACCCGCGCGATGCGTGGGCGTTCGTTGAACGTATCTGCGGCGTCTGTACTGGCGTACACGCCCTGGCTTCGGTTTACGCCATCGAAGATGCTATCGGTATTAAAGTGCCGGACAACGCCAATATCATCCGCAACATTATGCTGGCAACGCTCTGGTGCCACGATCATCTGGTGCACTTCTATCAGCTTGCCGGGATGGACTGGATCGATGTGTTAGATGCGCTGAAAGCCGACCCGCGGAAAACCTCCGAACTGGCGCAAAGTCTCTCCTCTTGGCCGAAATCATCCCCGGGCTATTTCTTCGACGTACAAAACCGCCTGAAAAAATTCGTTGAAGGCGGGCAGTTGGGGATCTTCCGCAATGGCTACTGGGGGCACCCGCAGTACAAGTTGCCGCCAGAAGCCAACCTGATGGGCTTTGCCCACTACCTCGAAGCTCTCGATTTCCAGCGTGAAATTGTGAAAATCCACGCGGTCTTTGGCGGTAAAAACCCGCATCCAAACTGGATTGTCGGCGGGATGCCTTGCGCCATCAACATTGACGAAAGCGGCGCGGTCGGGGCAGTCAATATGGAACGCCTGAACCTGGTGCAGTCAATTATCACCCGCACGGCGGACTTCATTAACAACGTGATGATCCCCGACGCCTTAGCCATCGGTCAGTTCAACAAACCGTGGAGCGAAATCGGCACTGGTCTTTCTGATAAATGCGTTCTCAGCTACGGCGCATTCCCGGATATTGCCAACGACTTTGGCGAGAAAAGTCTGCTGATGCCTGGCGGCGCGGTGATTAACGGCGACTTCAACAATGTGCTGCCAGTGGATTTGGTTGATCCGCAGCAGGTGCAGGAGTTTGTCGACCACGCCTGGTATCGATATCCCAACGATCAGGTCGGGCGTCATCCGTTCGATGGCATCACCGACCCGTGGTACAACCCCGGCGATGTCAAAGGCAGCGATACCAACATTCAGCAGCTGAATGAACAGGAACGCTACTCGTGGATCAAAGCGCCACGCTGGCGCGGTAACGCGATGGAAGTGGGGCCGCTGGCGCGCACGTTAATCGCTTATCACAAAGGCGATGCTGCGACCGTTGAGTCGGTCGATCGCATGATGTCGGCGTTGAACCTGCCGCTTTCCGGTATCCAGTCAACGTTAGGCCGCATTTTGTGCCGCGCGCACGAAGCGCAGTGGGCCGCAGGTAAGTTGCAGTATTTCTTCGACAAGCTGATGACCAACCTGAAAAACGGCAATCTCGCCACTGCTTCCACGGAAAAATGGGAACCTGCAACCTGGCCGACAGAGTGCCGTGGTGTCGGTTTTACCGAAGCGCCGCGCGGGGCGTTAGGCCACTGGGCCGCCATTCGCGATGGCAAGATTGATCTCTACCAGTGCGTGGTGCCGACCACCTGGAACGCCAGCCCGCGCGATCCCAAAGGGCAGATTGGCGCTTATGAAGCGGCGCTGATGAACACCAAAATGGCGATCCCCGAGCAACCGCTGGAGATCCTGCGTACTCTGCACAGCTTTGACCCGTGCCTCGCCTGTTCAACACACGTGCTGGGCGACGACGGTAGCGAGCTGATCTCCGTGCAGGTGCGTTAACAGCGAAGGAGAATCATCATGCAACAGAAAAGCGACAACGTTGTCAGCCACTATGTCTTTGAAGCGCCAGTCCGCATCTGGCACTGGTTGACGGTGTTATGCATGGCGGTGTTGATGGTCACCGGATACTTTATCGGCAAGCCGCTACCTTCCGTCAGCGGCGAGGCGACGTATCTGTTCTATATGGGCTACATCAGGTTAATTCACTTCAGCGCCGGGATGGTTTTTACCGTGGTTTTGCTGATGCGGATCTACTGGGCTTTTGTTGGCAATCGATACTCCCGCGAGCTGTTTATCGTGCCGGTATGGCGTAAAAGCTGGTGGCAGGGCGTGTGGTATGAAATCCGCTGGTATCTGTTTCTGGCAAAACGTCCGAGTGCCGATATAGGCCATAATCCCATCGCCCAGGCGGCGATGTTCGGCTATTTCCTGATGTCGGTCTTTATGATCATCACTGGTTTTGCGCTGTACAGCGAACACAGCCAGTACGCTATTTTTGCGCCGTTCCGTTATGTGGTGGAATTTTTCTACTGGACGGGTGGCAACTCAATGGACATTCACAGCTGGCATCGGCTGGGGATGTGGCTGATTGGCGCGTTTGTGATCGGTCATGTCTACATGGCGCTGCGTGAAGACATCATGTCCGACGACACGGTGATCTCCACCATGGTCAACGGCTACCGTAGCCACAAATTTGGCAAAATAAGTAACAAGGAGCGTTCATGAGCGAGCAACGCGTGGTGGTCATGGGGCTGGGCAACCTGCTGTGGGCCGATGAAGGCTTCGGCGTGCGGGTGGCGGAACGGCTGTATGCCCATTACCACTGGCCCGAGTATGTGGAGATTGTCGATGGCGGTACTCAGGGACTGAACTTGCTGGGGTATGTCGAAAGCGCCAGCCATCTGTTGATTCTCGATGCCATTGACTACGGGCTGGAACCTGGAACGCTGCGAACCTATGCCGGAGAACGCATTCCGGCTTATCTCAGCGCGAAGAAAATGAGCCTGCATCAGAACAGTTTCTCCGAAGTGTTGGCGCTGGCGGATATCCGCGGACATCTGCCAGCACATATTGCCCTCGTCGGTCTGCAACCCGCAATGCTCGACGACTACGGCGGTAGCCTGAGCGAACTGGCACGGGAGCAACTGCCCGCTGCGGAACAGGCGGCGCTGGCGCAGCTGGCTGCGTGGGGAATTGTGCCGCAACCGGCTAATGAATCGCGCTGTCTCAATTATGACTGTCTGTCGATGGAAAATTACGAAGGCGTTCGCTTGCGCCAGTACCGGATGACACAGGAGGAGCAGGGATGAGCAACGACACGCCATTTGATGCGTTGTGGCAACGAATGCTGGCGCGCGGCTGGACGCCAGTCAGTGAATCCCGTCTTGACGACTGGCTTACGCAAGCGCCAGACGGCGTGGTGTTATTAAGCAGTGACCCGAAACGCACGCCAGAGGTCAGCGATAATCCGGTAATGATTGGCGAATTACTGCGCGAGTTTCCCGACTATACATGGCAGGTGGCGATTGCTGACCTTGAGCAGAGCGAAGCCATCGGCGATCGCTTTGGCGTCTTTCGCTTTCCTGCCACTTTAGTGTTTACCGGCGGAAACTATCGCGGCGTGCTGAATGGTATTCACCCGTGGGCGGAACTGATAAACCTGATGCGCGGGCTTGTCGAACCGCAGCAGGAGCGTGCCTCATGAGCGAAACTTTTTTCCATCTGCTGGGGCCAGGAACGCAACCGAACGATGACAGTTTCAGCATGAATCCACTGCCGATCACCTGTCAGGTGAATGATGAACCGAGTATGGCGGCCCTGGAGCAATGTGCTCACAGCCCGCAGGTGATTGCGCTGTTAAACGAGTTACAACATCAACTAAGCGAACGCCAACCGCCGTTGGGCGAGGTGCTGGCAGTCGATCTGTTAAATCTCAACGCCGACGATCGTCACTTTATCAATACGCTTCTCGGGGAAGGGGAAGTGTCAGTGCGCATTCAGCAGGCTGACGACAGTGAAAGTGAAATACAGGAGGCGATCTTCTGCGGATTATGGCGGGTGCGCAGACGTCGCGGCGAAAAGTTGCTGGAGGACAAACTGGAGGCTGGCTGCGCGCCGCTGGCGTTGTGGCAGGCGGCAACGCAAAATCTCTTGCCGACAGATTCGCTGTTACCGCCGCCCATTGATGGCCTGATGAATGGCCTACCGTTGGCGCATGAGTTACTGGCACATGTACGTAACCCCGACGCGCAGCCGCACAGCATTAATCTGACGCAATTACCCATCAGCGAGGCTGATCGGCTTTTTCTCTCACGTCTCTGTGGGCCGGGAAATATTCAGATTCGTACCATTGGCTATGGCGAGAGCTATATCAACGCCACGGGGTTACGCCATGTCTGGCATTTACGCTGTACGGACACCTTAAAAGGCCCGTTACTGGAAAGTTATGAAATCTGCCCAATACCGGAAGTGGTGCTGGCAGCGCCAGAAGATTTGGTCGACTCTGCGCAGCGGCTTAGCGAGGTATGTCAGTGGCTGGCGGAAGCTGCACCGACGTAAAAAGACGGTAAGTATCGCTTTCAGTCTTATGAATATCGCAATCGGCGAATACCTCTGGTCGTAGAGTTTCAGGATAAAGAGGGAGATCTACCATTATCGGGTTATTTTTCTCTCTTCGCCTACAGGAGTGCGCATGTGGGATGTCATTGATTTATCGCGCTGGCAGTTTGCTCTGACCGCGCTGTATCACTTTTTATTTGTACCCCTTACCCTGGGGCTGATTTTTTTGCTGGCTATCATGGAAACCATTTACGTGGTCACCGGCAAAACAATCTACCGCGATATGACGCGCTTCTGGGGTAAGCTCTTCGGTATCAATTTTGCTCTTGGCGTGGCTACCGGCCTGACCATGGAGTTTCAGTTTGGTACTAACTGGTCATTCTATTCCAACTATGTGGGCGATATTTTTGGCGCACCACTGGCGATGGAAGCATTAATGGCCTTCTTCCTCGAATCCACCTTTGTCGGGCTGTTCTTCTTCGGCTGGCAGCGGCTGAATAAATACCAGCACCTGCTGGTGACGTGGCTGGTGGCGTTCGGTTCAAATCTCTCTGCATTGTGGATATTGAATGCCAACGGTTGGATGCAATACCCGACCGGTGCGCATTTTGATATCGACACCCTGCGTATGGAGATGACCAGCTTCAGCGAGCTGGTCTTTAACCCGGTCAGCCAGGTGAAATTTGTGCACACCGTAATGGCGGGCTACGTGACCGGGGCCATGTTTATTATGGCGATCAGCGCCTGGTATTTACTGCGCGGACGGGAGCGCGATGTCGCATTACGTTCGTTTGCCATCGGTTCCGTCTTCGGTACTCTGGCGATTATCGGTACCCTGCAACTCGGAGACAGTTCTGCGTATGAAGTCGCGCAAGTACAACCGGTAAAACTGGCGGCGATGGAAGGGGAGTGGCAAACGGAACCTGCACCTGCACCGTTCCATGTGGTTGCCTGGCCGGAACAGGATCAAGAGCGTAACGCCTTTGCCATCAAAATTCCCGCGCTGCTAGGGATCCTCGCCACTCACTCATTAGATAAACCCGTGCCGGGTCTGAAGAATTTGATGGCTGAAACCTACCCACGCTTGCAACGCGGACGTATGGCCTGGCTGTTAATGCAGGAAATATCGCAAGGCAATCGTGAGCCGCATGTGTTGCAGGCATTCCGGGAACTGGAAGGTGACCTGGGCTACGGCATGTTGCTCTCCCGCTATGCGCCGGATATGAATCATGTCACAGCCGCACAGTACCAGGCGGCGATGCGTGGCGCGATACCTCAGGTTGCGCCGGTATTCTGGAGTTTCCGCATCATGGTGGGCTGTGGTTCCCTGCTGCTACTGGTGATGCTGATTGCGCTTGTCCAGACGCTGCGTGGCAAAATCGACCAGCATCGCTGGGTGCTGAAAATGGCGCTCTGGAGTTTGCCGTTGCCGTGGATTGCGATTGAAGCCGGGTGGTTTATGACCGAGTTTGGTCGTCAGCCGTGGGCGATACAGGACATCTTACCGACATACTCCGCGCACTCCGCTTTAACCACAGGACAACTGGCTTTCTCACTGATCATGATCGTAGGGCTTTACACCCTGTTCTTAATCGCCGAAGTCTACCTGATGCAGAAATATGCCCGTCTGGGGCCGAGCGCGATGCAGAGTGAACAACCGACGCAGCAACAGGGGTAAAGGAGAAAATCATGTTTGATTATGAAACATTGCGCTTCATCTGGTGGCTGCTGATTGGCGTGATCCTGGTGGTCTTTATGATCTCCGACGGATTTGACATGGGGATCGGCTGTCTGCTGCCGCTGGTGGCGCGTAATGATGATGAACGCCGGATAGTGATAAACAGCGTTGGTGCACACTGGGAAGGCAACCAGGTCTGGTTGATCCTCGCTGGTGGGGCATTATTTGCCGCCTGGCCCAGAGTGTATGCAGCGGCGTTTTCCGGCTTTTATGTGGCGATGATCCTGGTGCTGTGCTCACTGTTCTTCCGCCCGCTGGCCTTTGATTATCGCGGAAAAATCGCCGATGCACGCTGGCGTAAAATGTGGGACGCCGGTCTGGTCATCGGCAGTCTGGTGCCGCCGGTAGTCTTCGGTATCGCCTTCGGCAACTTGTTGCTCGGCGTGCCGTTTGCCTTCACACCGCAATTACGCGTGGAGTATCTTGGCAGCTTCTGGCAACTGCTGACGCCATTCCCTTTATTGTGCGGATTGCTCAGCCTTGGGATGGTGATTTTGCAAGGTGGCGTCTGGTTACAACTGAAAACTGTTGGTGTGATTCATCTGCGTTCACAGCTGGCCACCAAACGCGCTGCACTGTTGGTGATGCTGTGCTTTTTGCTGGCGGGTTACTGGCTGTGGGTCGGTATTGATGGCTTTGTACTGCTCGCCCAGGATGCTAACGGTCCTTCCAATCCGTTAATGAAACTGGTGGCAGTGCTACCTGGTGCCTGGATGAATAATTTCGTCGAATCGCCCGTTTTGTGGATCTTCCCGCTGCTGGGGTTCTTCTGCCCATTGCTGACGGTGATGGCGAATTATCGTGGTCGCCCGGGTTGGGGATTTTTAATGGCGTCATTGATGCAATTTGGCGTGATTTTCACGGCAGGCATCACGCTGTTCCCCTTTGTCATGCCGTCAAGCGTGAGTCCAATCTCCAGCCTGACGTTGTGGGACAGCACTTCCAGTCAGCTGACGCTGAGCATTATGTTGGTAATCGTGCTGATATTTTTGCCCATTGTGTTGCTCTACACTCTCTGGAGCTACTACAAAATGTGGGGACGCATGACAACAGAAACTCTCCGCCGTAACGAAAACGAGTTGTACTAAGGAGCAGGAACAATGTGGTATTTACTTTGGTTCGTCGGCATTTTGTTGATGTGTTCGCTCTCCACCCTTGTGTTGGTATGGCTGGACCCGCGTCTGAAAAGTTAACGAACGTAGGCCTGATGCGGCGCATTAGCATCGCATCAGGCAATCAATAATGTCAGATATGAAAAGCGGAAACATATCGATGAAAGCGATCTTAATCCCATTTTTATCTCTTCTGATTCCGTTAACCCCGCAATCTGCATTCGCTCAGAGTGAGCCGGAGCTGAAGCTGGAAAGTGTGGTGATTGTCAGTCGTCATGGTGTGCGTGCTCCAACCAAGGCCACGCAACTGATGCAGGATGTCACCCCAGACGCATGGCCAACCTGGCCGGTAAAACTGGGTTGGCTGACACCGCGCGGTGGTGAGCTAATCGCCTATCTCGGACATTACCAACGCCAGCGTCTGGTAGCCGACGGATTGCTGGCGAAAAAGGGCTGCCCGCAGTCTGGTCAGGTCGCGATTATTGCTGATGTCGACGAGCGTACCCGTAAAACAGGCGAAGCCTTCGCCGCCGGGCTGGCACCTGACTGTGCAATAACCGTACATACCCAGGCAGATACGTCCAGTCCCGATCCGTTATTTAATCCTCTAAAAACTGGCGTTTGCCAACTGGATAACGCGAACGTGACTGACGCGATCCTCAGCAGGGCAGGAGGGTCAATTGCTGACTTTACCGGGCATCGGCAAACGGCGTTTCGCGAACTGGAACGGGTGCTTAATTTTCCGCAATCAAACTTGTGCCTTAAACGTGAGAAACAGGACGAAAGCTGTTCATTAACGCAGGCATTACCATCGGAACTCAAGGTGAGCGCCGACAATGTCTCATTAACCGGTGCGGTAAGCCTCGCATCAATGCTGACGGAGATATTTCTCCTGCAACAAGCACAGGGAATGCCGGAGCCGGGGTGGGGAAGGATCACCGATTCACACCAGTGGAACACCTTGCTAAGTTTGCATAACGCGCAATTTTATTTGCTACAACGCACGCCAGAGGTTGCCCGCAGCCGCGCCACCCCGTTATTGGATTTGATCATGGCAGCGTTGACGCCCCATCCACCGCAAAAACAGGCGTATGGTGTGACATTACCCACTTCAGTGCTGTTTATCGCCGGACACGATACTAATCTGGCAAATCTCGGCGGCGCACTGGAGCTCAACTGGACGCTTCCCGGTCAGCCGGATAACACGCCGCCAGGTGGTGAACTGGTGTTTGAACGCTGGCGTCGGCTAAGCGATAACAGCCAGTGGATTCAGGTTTCGCTGGTCTTCCAGACTTTACAGCAGATGCGTGATAAAACGCCGCTGTCATTAAATACGCCGCCCGGAGAGGTGAAACTGACCCTGGCAGGATGTGAAGAGCGAAATGCGCAGGGCATGTGTTCGTTGGCAGGTTTTACGCAAATCGTGAATGAAGCACGCATACCGGCGTGCAGTTTGTAATGCATAAAAAAGAGCATTCAGTTACCTGAATGCTCTGAGGCTGATGACAAACGAAGAACTGTCTAATGCGTAGACCGGAAAAGGCGTTCACGCCGCATCCGGCCACTTTCAGTTTTACTCTTTCTCGGAGTAACTATAACCGTAATAGTTATAGCCGTAACTGTAAGCGGTGCTGGCGCGTTTAATCACACCATTGAGGATAGCGCCTTTAATATTGACGCCTGCCTGTTCCAGACGCTGCATTGACAAACTCACCTCTTTGGCGGTGTTCAAGCCAAAACGCGCAACCAGCAGGCTGGTGCCAACAGAACGCCCCACGACCGCGGCATCACTCACCGCCAGCATCGGCGGCGTATCGACAATCACCAGATCGTAATGGTCGTTCGCCCATTCCAGTAATTGACGCATCCGATCGCGCATCAGCAGTTCAGACGGGTTAGGTGGCACCTGACCGCGAGTAATCACATCAAAGCCTCCTTTGCCAAAATGCTGGATCACTTTGTTGAGCTCATCTTTACCTGCCAGATATTCCGACAAGCCATGTTCATTACTCACGGTAAACAGGTTATGCGAATAACCACGGCGTAAGTCGGCATCAATAAATAACACTTTTTGATCGGACTGGGCGATCACCGCTGCCAGAGTTGAACTGACAAACGTTTTACCACTGTCTGGCGTCGCACCGGTGATCATCAGAATGTTATTCTCCGTCTCCATCATAGCGAAATGCAGACTGGTTCGTAGCGCACGTACGGCTTCCACAGCAGAATCCGCCGGGTTATCCACCGCCAGGAAGGGGATATTTTTAGTACGATGGCGCTGCTGATTAGAAAATAAATTTTTCTTACGCAGACGGGTGCGTTTATCCAGCCACTCGGACATTGGGATAGTGGCATAAACGCTGATGCCGTGCTCTTCCAGTTGTTCCGGGGCTTCTACACCACGACGCAACATCGCACGCGCCAGCACGGCACCCACAGAAATAAACAGGCCAAGAATAAAACCAAGCACCACATTCAACGCTTTTTTCGGTTTCACTGGCTGCGGCTGAGTGACTGCCGGGTCGATAATCCGCACGTTACCAATGGCACTGGATTTCGAAATACTCAACTCCTGCTGGCGGTTAAGTAATTGCAGATATACCGCACGGCCCGCTTCTACGTCACGACTTAAACGCAACACTTCCTGTTGGGTGGAAGGCATTGCCGATACCCGCTTATTCAGGCGTTTGCGTTCTTGCTCCAGCGTCTGGCGTTTTTCCAGCAGCGCACGATAAGTTGGGTGATCTTTCTTATACAGCTGGGAGATCTCTGCCTCGCGGAAGGTCAGCTCATTGAGTTGATTATCAACGTTCACAATCTGCTCAAGAACGGCTTTGGCTTCCAGGTTAAGGTCAACCGAATCGCGCTGCTGGCGATAAACGTTGAGTTTTTCTTCCGCCTGGTCCAGCTCGCTGCGCACTTCAGGTAACTGGCGCTGTAAGAATTCAAGGCTTTGTGAATCCTGCGCCGCCTGGCGAGCGATATTCTGTTGCAAATAGTTGTTAGCGATGCTGTTCAGAATACGAGTAATCAACTGGGGATCATCACCAGTCATGGTAAGTTCCAGCATCCCGCTTTCTTTACTGCGTTCGCTAACGGTAAAGGTTTCCTGCAATGCGTTAATCGCTTCCAGTTCGGTACGCTGGCTCAGGACAAACTGTGTTCCTGGTTTGGCCTTAATGTCCGCGATAGTCAGCGCAACGCCATCTTTTTCCAGACGCTGGCCGACCATACCATTGACGGTGAACTCTTCACCTTCCAGTGTATAGTGGCCGTTTTCCCCAACCGTGAGTGTCAGTTGCTGATCCTGACCATTCAGTTGTGGAATATGCATCCAGCTGATCGCCAGCTCACCTGGTTTTTCTTTGGTTAATCTCGCCCAGCCGCGACCCACAATCGGAAAATACTTCTGCTCAACTATGTCGCGCAGATTCAGTTCAGCAATGGTTTTACCGAGAATCATGCGCGATTGCAGCAGTTGGATCTCCGGTGCAGACTCGGGCGATGAGTTAGGGATCATATCGCTCAGGCCGCTGAGAATGGCGTTGCCCTGTTTTTGCTCAACCTGGACCAGAGTATCTGCCTGATAAATTGGTGTACTTAACAGCGAGTAAGCGACAGCGATCAGCGTGAATAACGCGGTCACGCTGATAATAAACTTACGGTGATCCCATAACTCGCCGACCAGACGAAGCAGATCGATCTCATTTTCCTGAGTGCTGCCTGGTGGCGTATTCATATTTTTAGTTGTCATCGTATTTTATAAACTCAAATTACCGGCTGAGGCGCTTCGCCCATTCCTGACTGGCGCGCTCCAACATACCGTAGACATGTTCAAATGCGTCCTGACTTTTACGATAGGGATCCGGGATCTCTTTCTGTTCCAGCCATTGCCCAAACAGCATTGTCTTCCCGCGGACCTCGGGAGCGATTGCGGTAACCTGAGCAATATGCTCTGACTCCATTGCCAGAATCAGATCGTAATTTCGTGCCATCTCAGCAGTGAGCTTACGTCCGGCATGTCCTTCAAGAGATACGCCATGATTAGCGGCAACATCTGCTGCTGTCGCATCTGCAGGGTGTTTTACCAGACCATGAACACCTGCCGATTTGACTTTTACGCCTGGCAGACGTTTACGCAGCAAGCGCTCGCCAATGGGCGAACGGCAAATGTTGCCGGTACAAACCACCAGGATTGAGTTAAATTTTAGTTGGGCCATGTTTGAATCCACCGTGAAGTCTCTGTCAGGTCATGCACCCCGGAAATCGTCGGTACCAGCAGAGAAATCACACGGTTCCAACGAGCCAGCGGCGCAGTAGTGACATAAACAATGTCGTAAGGTTCAAGCTGGAATTCCGTTCCGAGTATCATTGCCGATGCGTCCTTCGCATTCAGCTGATAAATATTGGCGATTTTGCCATTCTGCTTGTTTTGCGTTGCACGAATAACAAAAATCCCCGTCGCATCAGCGACATCCTGATTCATACCCTCAGCGTTACCCAGCGCTTCCGCCAGGGTCATACCGCTGCGGTCCATTTTCAGCGTGCTCTGTTTACCCACTTCACCCATCACGAAGACTTTCAGATCATCGTTGCGCGGAATAAATAAAATATCGCCCGGGTGCAGCAGTTTGTTCTGGCGCAAGTCGCCACGCTGCATCAGCGCATAGAGGTTCACTTTGGTCTTTACGCCATTCTGGGTGAGCACCACGTTGCGCCAGTCTGCATCTGCGGTCAGACCGCCCGCGGCGTTAATCGCATCCATGATGGTCAGAGGAATATTGGTAATCGGCTGCTGACCCGATTTGCTGACTTCGCCGGTGACGTACGCTTTTTGCGAGCGGAACGCCGCGACGCTGACATCGACTTGCGGGCTTTCAATGACTGAATCCAGACGCGCTGTAATCTCGTTGCGTACCTGGGTAAGTGTTTTCCCGGCCACTTTCAGGCGACCAATATAGGGGTAGAAAATCGCACCATCGGCGTTAACCCAGTTGCCGGTATCACTGGCGCTACGGTATTGCCCTGCGGGGGTGGTTAGTTCCGGGTGATCCCAGACCGTAACCATCAACACATCCCCAATGCCGATACGATATTCATAGTTTGCGATTTGCTGCTCCAGCTCCGGGTTAGCCTGCGACATAATCGGTTTGGCGCGCAACTGATCAATCAATCCTGGCGTGACGGGATAGATATTGACCATTTTGTCCAGGTCATACTGATTGTCAGGTAGTTCAATGACATCCTTGTTACTGGTCGATAAATTCTGACCAGGAACAAGGGTACATGCTGTCAAAGACAGAACAGCCAATGTCAGTACCGAAAACTTAAAAATGTTCTTTTTCATTGGTTTATATTTATCAGTCAATGTAATGTTATGAATTACGTCAGGTTATTGTCCAACCGGTACTTCTCGCTCTGCCGTCATTGGATAGAGCTGGTATTTGCGTGACAGCATTTGTCCACCATCACGCGTCAATGGTGTCCACGAAACCACCGCGCGGTTGCGGTTAGGTCCAATGGTCATCAAGTCGAATGGAATCGAGATATAAAAACCTTTACTAAAGCCGCCTTCGCCGTAGTCATCTTTAGATACGTTACTGATTGCCGCCCATACCCCTACCGCCACGCCGCTGTCAAAGCGTTTGGCGACGTCGATCGTTGCGCCTTTATCTTTTGCCAGATATTGCCCAACGCTAAGTTTCATCAGTACGCCATTGAGCGTCGGCGGGTTCCAGTAAGCCGTCACGAAACCTGTTGGCGTGGAATAATCGGTGAAACGCATCATGTTGTCCCAGTCACGCTGCTTCACGTAGTTAACGTCCACACCCAGCGCCCAGCTGGCATCTAGCGGGCGATAAAGCAGCTCGGAACCGACACCGGCATACATCGTTTCCAGATAACCGCCATACACCTGGCCATAGAAACCATTGCCTAAGTCAGCAAAATAGTTCGCCTGCAAGTTGTTGAGATAAACGTCATTGCGAACGTAGTCACGGATATGCGTGCGCACGCGGGGCAGGGTAGAGTCCGCGGGCAACAGCGAAGACTTAAACTTGTCGTAGTTGTTGTAAATATTGGTGAAAATACCGCCATCAAGCAGCAGGTGGTCGGTAAACCAGTAGCGGGCACTGGACATCAGCCCCAGCTGGAACATATAGAAATCTTCCGGGCCGCCCAGCGACTGTGAAAGTGTTGGGTTGAAAGAGTAGCTAAAGCGATCTTCACGAATACGGTAGCCCCGACCAAAGGCAGAAAGATCTTCTGCTTCAACACGTTGTTGTTGAAGTTGCTCTGATTGACCAGGCGCTGTACCAGCCAGCTGTTTGCGCAGGCTGGCTACGTCGGTTTCGGTAGTCACCATCGCCATATGCTCGCGCTTTTGCGTCACGCTAATCTTCTCAACGCCTTGCGGCAGGTTATTCACCAGAATCCGGTTGGCACGATCGACCGCTTCGCGAGAATCACGGTATTTGTATTGTTGACCAGACATATACAGCGTCTTATCGCGCAGCTGAATTTCCGGTGCTTCAAAACCTGCGTTGTACTTCAGCGCGGTAAGTTGGTTCGCTACTGTGGTGTACTGCAATCCTTCAGATTCAGGCGCAGGTTGATATGCCGGTTTTGGCGTATCGCGCAGGGCAGGGCGCAGATCGTTGAAATTGGTCCGTAACGTGAAGCCAAACATCAACGTGTTACCGCGTTCATAACTCAGGTTGAGATCTGCCCAGCTGGCAGCGCGATAAACTGCGCCGACGTTGAAATGGCTTGCCTGAGGCAGTTTGCCAGCGAAATCATTCTGGTAATTGTTGCCATCGTATTCGAGTTTCAGACGCAGGGGATTCCACGGCGTTTGATACTCAATGCCGCCAAAGATGGAAGCCGGGCCACGAAAGATATCGCTAAAGCTGATATCGCCCGCATCGTGAGACTCTGCGCGATGACAATATTTATCGCTCACCCGGCAAAACGGGTTGGTAATATTGCCCGCATTACCGGCGTAGCCCCATGCCATCCCGAGGGTGAAATCAAATGGCCCCGCTTGCTTGCTGGCCACCAGATACTCACCGTCAAACAGACCCGTACCAGCAATATCACGTTTACCAAACGCCACTTGCGGTAGCCAGTAACCTTCTTCCCACAGGCGAAGTTTAAAATCGAATGATTTGTCTTTGTATGACTGATCGCCGCTGAAATCTTCCCACTGGCTATATTTGCGTGTGCGCACATCCGTATAACGAATGGTGCCTTCCAGCCATGGGAACAGCGCCACGGAGGTGGAGTAGAACCGGTATTGATCGTTATCCCGGTAGTTGACGCTGAATTCACCTTCCGGTGCGATGCGCGCATTTGGCATCTGCAACAATCCTGTGCCGCCAAAGTCTGATTGCGACGAACCCAGCGGATCCGGGTAGGTTAATACTTCAGCATGACAGGCACTGGAGACGGCAATGGCCAGGCAGCTTAAAAGATAAGAATTCTTCTTCATCAGTCAGGAACACGTTGCGTTAAAACAGACACAATCTGGTCATTTAAATCAGCATATTTTTCGGGCAGTACATGCGCAGAAAAGCCCAACCAAAGCTGGCTGCCAGGCGGTGGTTCCACATGTCTTTTATTCCACAGGGCAACAGGGGCGACGACAGTCTCACCCTCAGGCGTAATCACCATAACGTTATTCTTGTCCGCGCCTGCAAGGCGGGGGTGATCTTGCAGATAATCGGTAACGCTACGGCCTGCCTGCCAGGGCAATTGCCCAGCCCCAGAAACCGCACCCAGCAGAGTAATAGTCACCGGACGCTGTACGGTATAGAGCGTATAGTCCCCGACCAACGGGGGATTGCTGTTCTCATCCACTCGTACAAAATCAGGGTCCAGTTTGACCGGTAAGCGACCAGTGATATTGAGATTGAGTAACTGCTGGCGCACGGATTTAATCGTTGCCGCCACATCGTCGTCAGCTTCTGCTTCCCAGGAAGCAAGCTGTGCCATGACATGTTGGTAGTCTTTAAGCGCTTTAGCTTTCGCCGCAGAGTCGGTCAGCAAGGCACCAGGCCACCAGAGGCGATCGCGCAGTTGCGGTTGTGTCACCAACTGGACAACATTTTCCATGGGGCCAACGGAAAGTGTCTGTTGTTCGCCAGGCAGATAAATAGTCACCGTTCCTTGCGCAAAGGCATGGGGTGTCATTACGTAAAGTACGCTGGCAATGAAATACGACTGTAATTTATTCATGGTGCGGGTTTAAGAAACGTCATTTCTACGGGAATAACCCCTGCGCCTAACATTTGCCGACTTTGACGAACCTGGCCAGTAGCCGAATCGACCCAGAATGTGTTTTGCCACTGTTTTTCTGGCCGCGTGGAAGTCACCTCTTCCTGCCAGACATTACACAGCACATTGCGACCCGCAATATTCAGCGTCTCTAATCCAGCAAAGGAAAAAGTAGAACTCAGGGTCGCAGAGCGAAAATGGTTGTCTTCACTCCAGAGAATATCGCGCGTCCAGCGGCTGCCATCTTTTATTGCCAGCGCGTTACGCAGAGGGTCCTGCCCGGAATTTGTCACTTCCAGCAGATTATTATTAAGTTTGACGGTTTTTAAAAGACGTCCATTGTGGGTAACCAGCATGGCGTTATCCTGGGATAACCATTTGCTTTGTTCTTGTTCTATATATCCCAGTACCACAAAGATTCGTTGCCCTTCATTAAGGCGTAAATACATCGTGGAATAAGGCAACGCCTGGATCTGCTGATCCGCTACGGTGATATCCTGATTATCGAAAAGGCTGGCGCGAAATGTATCGACCATACTTTGCTGGCTGTGCGTACATCCCGCAAGAAATAGTGCGAAAATCGATAAAATAAGAGGGCGCACCTTTAATCCTTGAAAGGTTAATTAAAAAAATGCAAATCTCTAAAGCCCGGTACGAATATCGCAACCGGGTATCATTTAACTTTAATTTCGACGCGTTAAAGCAGTATTAGCGTGTAGTGGACGTGGTGGTTGAGGTGTTATGAGAACCGCCATCGCCACTGTCATTTGCTGCAACAACTGCCAATGTCGCCACACCAACAGCCGTTGCCACACCGACAACTGTCGCCGTGCCGACAGCGCCAGCAGCCACGCCACCAGTGGTAGTAGCAGTCGTGGTTGCGCCGGTAGTGGTCGTTGTGGTGCCAGTAGTACCCGTCGTTGCCTCGGTCCCGTTTGTTGCTTCAGGGGCAGCAAACGCAGCTGGCGTCGTCAACATGAAGGCCATAAGGATTGCAGAAAGCTTGTGTTTCATAACTTTTCCTTTATTCATCGCATGGACAATACGTACGCTTGAGATCAGGATTGTCTACTTTGAGTATAACATCCTTGTGAAATCTCCCTTTCCTCATACCGCTTGCACTATATACTGCGGGTAGGAAAGGCGCGCAGAGGGAAATATAAGATTGTTAACTATCCCCCTCTGGAAATACGACTTGTGAACATAAGATAAATCTTAGCAAAATACAAATTAAAGATAAGGAAATTGTTACGAAAGCTATTAATTATTGTTGGTAATATAGTTTCAAGTGGTACTATAACTGGCTGTTAAATGGCATTTATAACTATTAGGTGCAGAGATATTCGCTTAAATGGATTAGTTTCTTTGTGGAAAAGTAACTGATGTTATAATGTATGATGTTGACTATTGCACTATTCCAATAAAACCAGTCAGCTTTAAACAAGCAGCGTCATATTAAGAGAGATAAACATTTGCCGCTGTTGGTCCTCGCAGGCCATTTACGCGGCAAAATTCCACACGTAATCCTGGTATAAGCACTTCTGCGTCGCGGGGAGTGAATGCGGAAATATGGACCTGAACTTCTTTACGACCGTCGGAGGGGATAATGAATCCTTTGCCGCTTTTGCGATCAAAGGTTTTGACAATTCCTGTCATTTTACGGGACAAACAAATTCCTTACTGAAAATACTGCGCTGCACTATACGGGGTTAATAAAATAAAGCCAGCGATATTTAAGACCGCCGGACGGCTAAAATAAAATTTGCTTAATCTCAATTATCATGCGTTAATAGCTGCGTCGGTTTGAAAGACAGACAGCATACAAAGTAGTTTACTAAAGCAGTTCTCATTATCAGGCATTATCCCCTTCTTTTGAGTCTCTCTCCTGAACACTAAGTAGTTTCTGTATTAAAGCCCTGTTTGCCGAAAGGCCCAAAATGAAGGAAGTAAAATATGTCTAATAAAATGACTGGTTTAGTAAAATGGTTTAACGCAGATAAAGGTTTTGGCTTTATCACTCCTGATGATGGCAGCAAAGACGTTTTCGTCCATTTCACTGCCATCCAGAGCAATGAATTCCGCACGCTGAACGAAAATCAGAAAGTTGAATTTTCTATTGAGCAGGGGCAACGTGGCCCCGCGGCAGCGAACGTTGTTACGCTCTAAGGTTGCCGTTATTACTCAACATCTCCATTTCCGCTGTCCATGTTGTCATGGTTCACAGTACCGTACATCGGCATTCGATGTGACGGAGCGAAACCCTTTGGGCGCTAAGTGTATTTTTTGTAAATCGACTATGATCACCTTTGATAACGTCGCGCTGCAAATACGCACTGACCATGCGCCGCTGGATTTCACAAAATAATATCAGGCTCCCTCGTGGAGCCTTTTTTATATCTGCCTTATTTTTCTTCAACGCTGTATGTATAGTAAGCGATAACCTGTTGATTATTGAATCTTTCGGGGAGATGGCTTATAACATTTCTTACCTGACTAGGGTACCGGGAACCAACACCTTACTGGCGTGTTGCTGTCTTTCAAGACCAGAAGAGGTTAACAGTGAATATTGAAGAGTTAAAAAAACAAGCCGAAACGGAAATCGCCGACTTTATCGCGCAAAAAATCGCCGAGCTGAACAAGAATACAGGGAAAGAAGTCTCTGAAATTCGCTTCACCGCACGAGAAAAAATGACCGGGCTTGAAAGTTATGATGTCAAAATCAAAATAATGTGATTTTGTGAACATCACCCGTGCGAGGTGATGTTCCGCTTGTTGCTAATTTAGTGACCAATCATTGGCGCTTGTGGAATTAAGCGTCGGTACAATTCATCCGGTACCGGGCTTTGCCATACTCCCGCATACATTGCGTAACCAATCACCGCAAACATAATCCCCAGAACCAGTAGCGTCATTAACCAGCCAGACAACGCAAAGGCTTTTTTATTTGCCGCAGGTTTTTGCAGTGAAAAGGTCAATGTTGAGGCTACCGGACATGACTCTACGCAAGTCATACAGCCGGTACATTCCACTGTTCGTACCTGAATTAATTTATCGACCGGGATCCGTGATGGGCAATTTTTTGCGCATTTGCCACAGTCGATACAACTTTCGGCATTGCGACGAATCTTAAACGGCGACAATAGCGAAACCACGCCCATCAGCGCGCCATATGGGCAAAGATAACGACACCAGGCATGGCGAATAAACAGGCTGGCAATCAGCAAAACGGTCACGCTGATTAATGTCGCGGTCCCCATATGACGAAAGAAATCGAGCATTTTAACGTCCATCACCACGCTGTAGGGCGACAACATAAAATAGTGAATCGCCTGAGCGGGCATCAATAACGCGATATAGAGAAAAAAACTCAACAGCAAATACTTCACGCCGCGCAGAGGAATATCCAGCCAGCGGGGAAGGACACATTGCCGACCAAACAGTTTGTTACCGAGATCGCCGATTAATTCAGAAAGCGTACCAACCGGGCATAACCATGAGCAAAAGGCCTTTTTGAGTAATAGACTGATGACGATAAAAGCGACCAATAACAGCATCGCGGCGGCGTGGACGGACGGTAACTGACCTGTTACAAGGCTATATTTCAGATTCATCAGCCCGGCAATCGGTAGCCAGCCTTCGATACCTCCCGGTCTGGCGACAAATGTCGTGCTACTTGCCGTTTCGTAATAGCGCACCCAATACCAGAACGTGATGGCAATATAAATATTCATTGCCAACAGTAATAATTGCGTCGCTTTACGCCAGGTCGTGGCATTGCGCCAGTCATTCCACGGTAATTTGCCGCCCGTCGTGCCTGGCCGCCGCTGCCAGCGGGTTCTTTTTTTCTCTGCCATGATTTTGCCAGTCCGTTAAGTTGCATACCAAATGCCACTATTCTAGTTGTTCTTAACTGGCTGATATTGATTCAAATCGCGTTCAGGTCTTTCTTATTCAACCATGCTTCCAGATCGGCAACACTGCGTGTAATTTCTTCGTGTGGAAGGGGGGCAGATAATGGCTGCTGCTCCAGTTGTGCGCATAGCTGGCTGGCGATACGCATTCCCAAACTCGAGCAACTGCTTTTTAGCTGATGCGCGGCACGCTTTATTTTCTCGCTATCCTGACTGGCGCGGGCAATGTCGATTTCATCGAGAAGCGGCAGGGCATGTTGTGTAAATAATACCAGCCATTCGTGGATCTTCTCCGTCCCCATTAACTGAGCATCTTCATTGAGTTGCGATACATCCAGCGATTGATCGTTATTGACTTGCAGTTGGAGATAGTGCGCCAGTAACTGACCGAGCACTTCACGCGGCACCGGTTTAGGGATAATCCCGCGGAATAATGAACTGGTACGCTGGCGCAGCGTTTCGTCAATGACATGGGCGCTAAAGCCAATCAAAACCAGCGACGGATATTGCTGTGCCAGTTGTCGGGCAAGCGTAATGCCGTCGACATCCGGCAGATCAAAATCCACCAGTGCGGCAGCAAACGGTTCGCTATTTTGCAGTGTCTCTAAAGCCTGCGCGGCATTGCCAACAGCAACAACCTGCGCACCACTGGTGTTCAGCATCTCAACGGTAATTCGCTGGGTTAGCGGGTTATCTTCAATTAACAGCAAACGTAAACCGTCAAGACGCACCGCCTGATTGACTGTTTTTGGCACGGGTGCCGTGGCAACACGTAACGGCAAGCGTAAACAAAAACAGCTTCCAACCTCCGGCGTGCTGGTGGCGCTCAGTTCGCCGCCCATCGCCTGGGCCAGACGGCTACTGATAGTCAGCCCCAGCCCGGTGCCGCCGCGTTTGCCGCTTACCTGCACAAATGGCTGGAAGATTTCTGCCAGTTTCGCGGGATCAATACCGCAGCCGCTGTCTTCCACTTCGACCAGCCATTGCTCGCCATCAGTGCGACTACGCAGGATAATGTACCCTTCGTCAGTAAAACGCAGGGCGTTGCTCAACAGGTTGGTTATAACCTGACGAATACGTCGTGGATCGCCCATTAACGCGCACGGCATATCATCGGCAATTGCCGTTGCCAGGCGAATCGGGCGACCTTTCACCCGTCCGCTCATTAATTGCAGGGTACTTTCCAGCAGCGGGCGCGGTTCAAAGGGCTCATCGCTGACCGAAACATTCTTGCCACCTGCTTCGATAGCGGAATAATCGAGAATATCGTTGAGGATGGTCAGCAACGATTCACCAGAGTCAGTAATTGCCCGCAAATCATCACGCTGGGCGTTAAGTGCGGGGTTATCTGCCAGCAGTTGAGCAGTGCCGAGAATACCGTACAGCGGTGTGCGGATCTCATGGCTCATCGCCGCCAGAAACGCCGATTTTGCCTGGCTGGCTTTTTCTGCTTCCGCCCGTGCCTGTCGGTGTTCTATCACCAGTTCCTGCAATTCAGCTGTACGCGCTTTGACCTGCGCCGCCAGCTGTTCGCGGTGGCGATTCAGTGCATGAACATTGCTGCGAAACGCATCCATCAGCCGCCCGATGGTATCCAGCTCCCGTACGCCAGCGGTTTCCGGGAAAGGGGAGTCAATATCACCGTCCAGCAGCCGTTGCAGCGCCTGCGTTTGTTCGGCAAGTGGACGCGTGACTGAGCGATAAACCACGCGCCAAAGGATCAGAATCAGTGCGCAAAGTGAAACCATCCCCAGCAATAACAGGCTGTATTGCCCGCGTGCACTGGCTTTTTCCAGATGCGCCAGTCCGTGCTGATTACGCAGCTCAATGGTGTCGACCAGCTGACTGACTTCGCTACTAAACTGCGCGAACTGGGCGATGTTATTTTGTGCGAGAGTTTGTAGGTGATTGCTGATTTCACTGTCCTGCTGATACAGCGCCAGCAAATCGCTATATTGGCTAACGGTAGTTAACGTTGTTGCGACCTGCGCACGAACACCCGGATCTTCAATGCGTATTTGCCGACGTTGCAGAATTTTCACCGCATTATTGAGCTGCTTTTCCAGCGTTGGTGCATTTTTCTGGATCTGCTCCAGCCCCAGATTCATCACCATTTGCTGCACCCGCAGAGCGCTAAGGCGCAGTTCATTCATCTGGTTAACATACTCAAGATCGATATCAATCAGCCGATCGAGTGCACTTTCAGCAGCCTGACGCTGATCTTGTTCGATCAAATCGTAAATCCCGGCCTGGGTCGCTCCAGCGGAAGTTGTCGCATTATTCGCCTGACCTTGCGCCAGGCGTGCGATCTCATCGGCGGCAGCGACTATCTGCTGACTGAGTTGCCGTTGTTGCTGGCGTAGTTGCAGACGCCGCCCCACCAGTTCCCCTTGCTGACGTAATGAACGGGAGATCTCCTGCTCCTGTTGTTCAATAGCGGTGGTATCAAAACCTTGTTCCCGTAACGCTTGCAGCAACGCATTAATCTTCAGGCTTTGTGCGGTGAGCATTCGCCCCTGCGCCTGCCACATCTTTTCGTTATCGGCACTGGTCAGGTTCTGCGCGGCGAAAAGTTCCCAGGCGCTGGCTTCGCTCAACTGGCGCGCCATATTCATGGTAGGAATCAATGCCTGAGTGTTGTCTTTTTCCACCTGGCTGATAAAGCGCAGGTTGTACCATCCCACCAGGGTACTGGTCAGGGTTAACAGCGCCATCAGGGCAAAGCCCATCCAGAGTCTTCGGGTCAGGGTTAAATTCACGGTCGGTGCACTTTAGGTGAAAAAGGTTGAGTCGCAAAGCAGAATGCATCTAGCATAAAGCCTTATTATTGATGAGGCTATCATGCGCGTACTGCTATTTTTACTTCTTTCCCTTTTCATGTTATCGGCATTTTCGGCTGATAACCTGTTGCGCTGGCATGATGCGCAGCATTACACGGTGCAAGCCTCTACGCCGCTTAAAGCCAAACGCGCATGGAAACTGTGCGCGCTTTATCCCAGCCTGAAAGATTCATACTGGTTATCGTTGAACTATGGTATGCAGGAGGCAGCTCGCCGCTATGGTGTGGATTTAAAAGTGCTGGAGGCAGGCGGCTACAGCCAGTTGGCTACCCAGCAAGCACAAATCGACCAGTGTAAACAGTGGGGCGCAGAGGCCATTTTGCTCGGTAGTAGCACGACGTCATTTCCCGACCTGCAAAAGCAGGTAGCAAATCTGCCGGTGATCGAACTGGTAAATGCTCTTGATGATCCCCAGGTGAAAAGCCGCGTTGGTGTGCCCTGGTTTCAGATGGGCTATCAACCTGGGCGATATTTGGTGCAATGGGCGCACGGTAAACCACTGAACGTGCTGCTGATGCCCGGACCCGATAACGCCGGGGGCAGTAAGGAGATGGTCGAGGGTTTTCGCGCAGCCATTGCCGGAAGCCCGGTGCGTATTGTTGATATTGCGCTTGGTGATAACGATATTGAAATCCAGCGTAACCTGTTGCAGGAGATGCTGGAACGCCACCCAGAAATCGACGTCGTTGCCGGAACGGCCATTGCGGCAGAGGCGGCAATGGGTGAAGGGCGTAACCTGAAAACGCCGCTTACCGTGGTGTCGTTTTATCTTTCACATCAGGTGTATCGCGGGCTGAAGCGGGGAAGAGTGATTATGGCTGCCAGCGATCAAATGGTCTGGCAGGGGGAACTGGCAGTTGAGCAGGCCATCAGGCAATTACAGGGGCAATCGGTGTCTGATAATGTCAGCCCACCGATTTTAGTTCTGACGCCGAAAAATGCCGACCGAGAACATATCCGCCGCTCGCTGTCACCAGGGGGATTTCGTCCGGTCTATTTTTATCAGCACACATCAGCGGCTAAGAAATAACCTTCGCCATGTTGCGTCACCAGTAAATCCGCGCTGAGTTTATGACGTAAACGACGAATTAACACATCGACGGTGCGCAGGTCAGGGTTTTCCACCCGACGCGCAGAAAGCATACGTAGCAGACGTTCACGGCTGAGAATTTCGCCCGGATTCGTCACAAATGCCACCAACATTTCATACTCTGCGCGGGTCAGTTTAATCGGCTCGCCATCCCGCTCCAGCGTATGGCGCGACACATTCAGGCAATAACCGGCAAAGCGATAGCAGTTGTCCTGAGTGTGCGGTTGAGCTTGTCGCGCGAGGTCGATTCGCCAGAGCAGATTTTTCACCCGTACTACCAGTTCGCGCAGTTCCAGCGGTTTGGTGACGTAATCGTCTGCGCCCATTTCCAGCCCAACAATACGGTCAATCCGATCGCTGCGTCCGGTAACCAGAATAATCCCCACCGTTGAGCGTTCTCGCAGGGCGCGGGTTAACATCAGGCCATTTTCATCGGGTAAGTTGATATCCAGCAGAATTAAATCTACCGGCTGATTCTGCATAATTTCCCGCAGCCCGGCACCGCTCGCTGTAACGGAAACGGTATACCCCTCCTGAGTGAAGTAAGATTGTAATCGCGCCTGGGTAACCGGCTCATCTTCAACAATAACAATGTGATGTGGCATCAGAGGGTTTTACTCATTCTGTTCATATCTGTTCATATTCTGCCGTAAGCCGTTCATCCTGACCAGTGCCGCTGTTCATATTTGCTCATTAAGATCGCTTCACTAAACCATAATTTTACAGGGGCTATTATGCGGAAACTCTGGAACGCGCTACGCCGACCCAGTGCTCGTTGGTCGGTACTGGCGCTGGTCGCTATTGGGATTGTGATTGGCATTGCGCTGATTGTATTGCCACACGTTGGGATCAAAGTCACCAGCACAACCGAATTTTGTGTCAGTTGTCACAGTATGCAACCGGTGTATGAAGAATATAAACAGTCGGTGCATTTCCAGAACGCCTCCGGCGTGCGAGCTGAATGCCATGACTGTCATATCCCGCCGGATATTCCAGGCATGGTGAAGCGCAAACTGGAAGCGAGCAACGACATTTACCAGACCTTTATTGCTCACTCCATTGATACACCTGAAAAATTCGAAGCCAAACGCGCGGAACTTGCCGAGCGTGAATGGGCGCGAATGAAAGAAAACAACTCGGCAACCTGCCGCTCCTGCCATAACTACGACGCTATGGATCATGCGAAGCAGCATCCTGAAGCGGCACGTCAGATGAAGGTGGCAGCGAAAGATAATCAATCCTGCATCGACTGTCATAAAGGTATTGCCCACCAGTTACCGGATATGAGTAGCGGCTTCCGTAAGCAGTTCGATGAGCTGCGCGCCAGTGCTAATGACAGTGGTGACACGCTGTACTCTATTGATATTAAGCCAATTTATGCGGCGAAAGGCGATAAAGAAGCCTCTGGTTCTCTGCTGCCTGCTTCGGAAGTGAAAGTCCTTAAACGTGACGGCGACTGGCTGCAAATTGAAATTATCGGCTGGACGGAAAGCGCCGGACGTCAGCGTGTACTCACCCAGTTCCCAGGTAAACGCATCTTTGTTGCCTCGATTCGTGGTGATGTGCAGCAGCAGGTGAAAACGCTGGAGAAAACCACCGTTGCCGACACCAATACCGAGTGGAGCAAGTTGCAGGCCACCGCGTGGATGAAGAAAGGCGACATGGTGAACGATATCAAACCGATCTGGGCTTATGCGGATTCGCTGTACAACGGCACCTGTAACCAGTGCCACGGCGCACCGGAAATCGCCCACTTTGACGCTAACGGTTGGATCGGCACGCTCAACGGCATGATTGGCTTTACCAGTCTCGATAAACGTGAAGAACGCACCTTGTTGAAATATCTGCAAATGAATGCGTCTGACATCGCAGGTAAGGCTCACGGCGATAAGAAGGAAGAAAAATAATGAACAATAACGATCTCTTTCAGGCATCACGTCGGCGTTTTCTGGCACAACTCGGCGGCTTAACCGTCGCCGGGATGCTGGGGCCGTCATTGTTAACGCCGCGCAGTGCGACTGCGGCGCAAGCGGCGGCTGTCATCTCGAAAGAGGGCATTCTTACCGGGTCGCACTGGGGGGCTATCCGCGCGACGGTGAAGGATGGTCGCTTTGTGGCGGCAAAACCGTTCGAACTGGATAAATATCCGTCGAAAATGATTGCCGGATTGCCGGATCACGTACACAACGCGGCGCGTATTCGTTATCCGATGGTACGCGTGGACTGGCTGCGTAAGCGCCATCTCAGCGATACCTCCCAGCGCGGTGATAACCGTTTTGTGCGCGTGAGCTGGGATGAAGCCCTCGACATGTTCTATGAAGAACTGGAACGCGTGCAGAAAACTCACGGGCCGAGTGCCTTGCTGACCGCCAGTGGTTGGCAATCGACGGGGATGTTCCATAACGCTTCGGGGATGCTGGCGAAAGCTATTGCCTTGCATGGTAATAGCGTTGGTACGGGCGGAGATTACTCTACCGGTGCTGCGCAGGTGATCCTGCCGCGCGTAGTCGGTTCGATGGAAGTGTATGAACAGCAAACCTCCTGGCCGCTGGTATTGCAGAACAGCAAAACCATTATGCTGTGGGGCTCCGATTTGCTGAAAAACCAGCAAGCGAACTGGTGGTGCCCGGATCACGATGTTTATGAATATTACGAGCAACTAAAAGCGAAAGTCGCCGCCGGTGAAATTGAGGTCATCAGCATCGATCCGGTTGTCACATCCACCCATGAGTATCTGGGGCGCGAGCATGTGAAGCACATTGCGGTTAACCCGCAAACTGACGTGCCGCTGCAACTGGCGCTGGCGTATACGCTGTACAGTGAAAACCTGTACGACAAAAACTTCCTCGCTAACTACTGTGTAGGTTTTGAGCAGTTCCTGCCGTACCTGCTGGGTGAGAAAGACGGTCAGCCGAAAGATGCCGCATGGGCTGAAAAACTGACCGGCATTGATGCTGAAACCATTCGTGGGCTGGCGCGCCAGATGGCGGCGAACAGAACGCAGATTATTGCTGGCTGGTGCGTACAGCGTATGCAGCACGGTGAACAGTGGGCGTGGATGATTGTGGTTCTGGCGGCGATGCTGGGGCAAATTGGCCTGCCAGGTGGTGGCTTCGGTTTTGGCTGGCACTATAACGGCGCAGGCACGCCGGGGCGTAAAGGCGTTATTCTGAGTGGTTTCTCCGGCTCTACGTCGATTCCGCCTGTTCACGACAACAGTGACTACAAAGGCTACAGCAGCACTATTCCGATTGCCCGTTTTATCGATGCGATCCTCGAACCGGGGAAAGTGATCAACTGGAACGGTAAATCGGTAAAACTGCCGCCGCTGAAAATGTGTATTTTTGCCGGAACTAACCCGTTCCATCGCCATCAGCAGATCAACCGCATTATTGAAGGCTGGCGCAAGCTGGAAACGGTTATCGCCATAGATAACCAGTGGACCTCAACCTGCCGCTTTGCCGATATCGTACTGCCTGCGACCACGCAGTTTGAGCGTAACGATCTCGACCAGTACGGCAACCACTCCAACCGTGGCATTATCGCCATGAAACAGGTGGTGCCGCCGCAGTTCGAGGCGCGCAACGACTTTGATATTTTCCGCGAGCTGTGCCGTCGCTTTAATCGCGAAGAAGCCTTTACCGAAGGGCTGGACGAAATGGGCTGGCTGAAACGCATCTGGCAGGAAGGTGTACAACAAGGCAAAGGACGCGGCGTTCATCTGCCAGCGTTTGATGACTTCTGGAATAACAAAGAGTACGTCGAGTTTGACCATCCGCAGATGTTTGTTCGCCACCAGGCATTCCGCGAAGATCCGGATCTCGAACCGCTGGGCACGCCGAGTGGCCTGATTGAGATCTACTCGAAAACTATCGCCGATATGAACTACGACGATTGTCAGGGACATCCGATGTGGTTTGAGAAAATCGAACGCTCCCACGGTGGGCCTGGCTCGCAGAAGTATCCGTTGCATCTGCAATCTGTGCATCCTGATTTCCGACTTCACTCGCAGTTATGTGAGTCGGAAACTCTGCGTCAGCAATATACGGTAGCGGGTAAAGAGCCAGTGTTCATTAACCCGCAGGATGCCAGCGCGCGCGGTATTCGTAACGGTGATGTGGTACGCGTCTTTAACGCTCGCGGTCAGGTGTTGGCAGGGGCAGTGGTTTCTGACCGCTATGCACCCGGCGTGGCACGAATTCACGAAGGGGCATGGTACGATCCAGATAAAGGCGGCGAGCCTGGTGCGCTGTGCAAATACGGTAACCCCAACGTGTTGACCATCGACATCGGTACTTCGCAGCTGGCGCAGGCGACCAGTGCGCACACTACGCTGGTGGAAATTGAGAAGTACAACGGAACAGTGGAGCAGGTGACGGCGTTTAACGGCCCCGTGGAGATGGTGGCGCAGTGCGAATATGTTCCCGCGTCGCAGGTGAAATCATGACCACGCTGACAGCACAACAGATTGCCTGTGTTTACGCCTGGCTGGCGCAGTTGTTCTCCCGTGAACTGGACGATGAACAACTGACGCAAATCGCCAGTGCGCAGATGGCTGAATGGTTTTCGTTGCTGAAAAGCGAACCGCCGCTCACTGCGGCGGTGAACGAGCTGGAAAACCGTATTGCCACGCTGACAGTACGTGACGATGCCCGTCTGGAACTGGCCGCTGACTTTTGCGGCCTGTTTCTGATGACCGACAAACAAGCGGCGCTGCCGTATGCATCGGCCTACAAACAGGACGAGCAAGAGATTAAACGCTTGTTAGTTGAGGCAGGGATGGAAACCAGCGGCAATTTCAACGAACCGGCAGATCATCTGGCGATCTATCTCGAGTTGTTGAGTCATCTGCATTTTTCGCTGGGAGAGGGGACCGTTCCTGCGCGAAGAATCGAAAGTTTGCGGCAAAAAACACTGACGGCGCTGTGGCGCTGGTTACCGGAGTTTGCTGCGCGTTGTCGCCAGTATGACAGCTTTGGTTTTTACGCGACACTAAGCCAGTTATTGCTGGTGTTAGTGGAGAGCGACCACCAAAACAGATAACGTCGTTTGTGCGCCTGAAAAGACGCGTTTAGCGTCGCATCAGGCATTATGGGGCAGTTGCCGGATGCGTCATCACATCCGGCAAACACACATCACGGATGAGCTACAAACCGGGAAAGTCGCTGGCGCAGCAGGCGGTTTTCCTGCTTCAGGTGCGCAATATCATCCATTAACGTCAGCGCCACCGCGATCCCAGGCCAGTCCAGAGCCAGTTCATGACGCAGGCGTACTGCGCGTTGCACCACGATGGTGGCATGGTCGTCAAATACCCAGGTTGTTTCCTGGATCTCACGCGGTTCAACCACCCCCAAACCGACAATTTCATTCAACTCCTCTTCAGAGATGCCGGTATGCAGGCAAAATTCGGTAATAGTAAAAGTCACCGTAACATTAGCCATTATGCTTTCCCCCAATCTTTACGTGGATCAAAAGACGACTGGGCGTCTGCCAGTTGCTGCCACAGCGCGGCAGTGTTTTCATCCGGTTTCGGCGGCATCACGATTTTCAGTACCGCATACAGATCGCCGGTCTGTTTTTTGCTCACCAGACCTTTGCCTTTAACGCGCAATCGTTGCCCGGCCTGGCTGCCTGGCGGGATAGTCAGCAAAATGCTTTCTTTCAGTGTTGGAACGGTGACTTTAGCACCCAGCGCCGCTTCCCACGGGCTAACCGGCACCACAATTTCCAGATCCTGGCCGACAATATCGAACAGCGGATGTGGCGCAATATGAATCACCAGCCACAAATCGCCATTTGGACCACCGTTTTCGCCCGGCGTCCCCTGGCCTTTCAGACGGATGCGTTGACCATTGCCGACGCCCGCCGGGATCTTCACATTCAGCGTTTTCGGGATTTCCTGTTCGATCATGCCAAAGGCGTTATAAACCGGCAGGTTATAGCTGATGGTACGCTTATGCTCAGTAAGCGTTTCTTCGAGGAATACCGCCACTTCGATTTCAATATCGTGGCCGCGTGCGGCGGGGCGTTGACGGCTCTGGCGGGCATGCTGACCGAAAATTGACGAGAAGATATCGTCAAAATCTTCGGCATTAAAACTCTGACCGTCGCCATGATGGAACTGACGGTTAAATTGCGGATCGTTGCGATGTTGCCACATCTGATCATACTCAGCGCGACGTTGTTCATCACTTAACACTTCCCAGGCTTCAGCGACCTCTTTGAAGCGGGCTTCGGCATCCGGTTCTTTGCTGACATCAGGATGGTATTTGCGGGCCAGTCGACGATAGGCGGTCTTGATTGTCTTGAGATCGTCCGTCGGTTTCACGCCCATGATGGCGTAATAATCCTTTAATTCCATAGCGTTATCTCGCGTAAATCAACACAAATTGAAGGAACCCCTGTAAGGTAACTCCTATAAGTGTAGGGTAATCCTCAAAATTTCATATGCCAACACAGAATATGTTATTGAAATCATCGCGGAGAGGAGGTCGCCTCAAGGTGGGGTGCTGAACATATTTTAAACAGGTGAAAAAGGGTGAGCGATTTTTGATAGTGGAACCAGGCACTTTAAGTTTAACTGGGGCGTCATTATTTATTAAATTTTATAGGCGCTATATATGAGTAGTAATATACATGGAATTAGTTGCACTGCAAATAATTATTTGAAACAAGCCTGGAACAATATAAAAAATGAGCACGAAAAAAATCAAAAATATTCAATCACGCTTTTTGAAAACACACTGGTGTGTTTTATGCGGTTGTATAAAGAAATCAGACGTCAAAAAGCTGAAGACTACATTCCATGCCTGGAATGCGATTCACTAGAAAAAGAATTTGAGGAAATGCAGAATGATAATGATTTATCATTATTTTTGAGAACATTGCGTACTAATGATACAGAAACTTATTCAGGGGTTTCAGAAGGTATTACATATACTATACAATATGTTCGAGATATTGATATTGTTAGAGTGTCCTTGCCGGGCAGAGGTTCAGAGTCTATCACAGATTTTAAAGGTTATTATTGGTATGGCTTTATGGAATATATTGAAAACATTAATGCGTGTGATGATGTTTTTTCTGAGTATTGTTTAGATGATGAAAATATGAGTATCCAGCCAGAATGGATAAATACGCCGGGAATATCTGATTTAGATACTGGTATTGATTTGTCTGGTATATCTTTTATTCAGAGTGAAATTAATAAAACTTATGGATTAAAATACGCTCCAGTAGATGGCGATGGCTATTGTCTGTTAAGGGCCATACTGGTTTTAAAAGAACATGAGTATTCATGGGCGCTGGGCAGCCATAAGACGCAAAAGCAAGTATACGAAGAGTTTATTAAAATTGTTGATAAACAAACGATCGAGGCTCTTGTTGATACGGCATTCTATAATCTCAGGGAAGATGTAAAGACGTTATTTGGCGTTAATCTACAATCTGACAACAAAATTCAGGGGCAGAGTAGTCTTATGTCATGGAGCTTTCTGTTTTTTAAAAAACAATTCATTGATAGTTGCTTGAATAACGAAAAATGTATCCTGCATTTACCCGAGTTTATATTTAATGATAACAAGAACTTGCTTGCTTTAGATACCGACACGTCGGATAGGATTAAAGCGGTGAAGAATTTTCTTGCTGTTCTTTCAGATAGCATTTGCTCATTATTTATTGTTAATAGTAATATGGCATCAATCTCCTTGGGGAATGAATCCTTTTCAACAGATGACGACCTTGAGTATGGTTATTTAATAAACGCTGGCAATCATTATGATGTTTACCTCCCTCCTGAACTTTTTGCTCAGGCTTATAAGTTAAAAAATAAGGAAATGAATGCGCAACTCGACTATTTAAATCGTTATGCAATTTAATGGCAAAGGCATATGCTAAAAACCATTGTTATTAGTCTCACACTTTTTTATTGGTAAATATTGTCTCTGTATTGGTAACGCCGCAGATATTCTGTTTAGCCACAGGTGAAATTATCAGCGGCGTACGCGAGGCAGGGGCTAATCAGGCATAGTTTGCGTCAAACCTTGCCTGTTTTTGAAGATGTATATAGAAAAACAGGCGTTCAACAAGCCATTTTGCGAACCTGTTCCCGGAAAAAAGTCATATTTCTGTCACACTCTTTAGTGATTGATAACAAAAGAGGTGCCAGGAATGAACAAAACGCTAATCGCCGCAGCTGTGGCAGGGATAGTTTTACTCGCTTCAAACGCTCAGGCACAAACCGTACCGGAAGGCTATCAGCTACAGCAAGTGCTCATGATGAGCCGCCATAACTTACGTGCGCCGCTGGCGAACAATGGCAGTGTGCTGGAGCAGTCTACGCCGAATAAATGGCCCGAATGGGACGTCCCCGGTGGGCAACTCACCACCAAAGGTGGCGTGCTCGAAGTGTATATGGGCCATTACATGCGTGAATGGCTGGCACAGCAGGGGATGGTGAAATCGGGGGAATGCCCGCCGCCGGACACCGTTTATGCCTATGCCAATAGTCTGCAACGTACCGTTGCGACCGCACAGTTCTTTATTACCGGCGCATTCCCGGGGTGTGATATTCCTGTGCATCACCAGGAAAAAATGGGCACTATGGACCCAACCTTTAACCCGGTGATCACCGATGATTCCGCCGCATTCAGTGAACAGGCGGTGGCGGCAATGGAGAAAGAGCTCAGCAAACTCCAGCTTACCGACAGCTACCAACTACTGGAAAAAATCGTTAACTATAAAGATTCCCCTGCCTGTAAAGAGAAACAACAGTGTTCGCT
>NZ_CAOLGM010000045.1:0-32312 GCF_948475835.1 uncultured Escherichia sp.
GTACCCGGTACGGCGGCAGCGGCGCAGGCAGCACCTCATCCGCTTCCGGCACCCGCTCACACCAGCCGAGCAGCCACCACGGCCCCTGCGGACTGTTTGTCGCCAGATAACGATGCGGACTTAAGCGGAGTTCTTCCGGCAGCGCCTGCCAGAGTGCGGCCAGCCGGTGACCTTCATCCAGTCTCAGGACGCCGCCGCGCACCAGCCACAGTGACTCGCTGCGGCTGTAACCGTCCTCACCGGGAAACAGGTGCTCAAAATACAGGCTTCTGCCGCCGTTATCACTGAGTATCAGTGTGTTATCGCGCAGCTGTAAGCGGATATCCGCAGGCATTTTCCAGCCGGGGCCGAGGCTCCCCACCGGCGCGGGCGTTTTTGTCCGGTAACTGCTGTAGGTGCGGGAGAGGATGAACGGCAGCGGGCCGGGCAGGGCGATGTCGGTTTCACCGGGAAGGACCTTTGCACCGAGCAGGGGATTGACCGGATGGCCGGACGTCACTCCGCCGGGGCACACCGAACAGGCCACGCCGGTGGGGGCACCGATGCGCACCCCGGCTGAACCCTGGACAATGCTACCGCCATACTGCGTCATGTCGCCCTGACGCGCCGCCGGTTTTCCGCTCATCGTAAAATCCTTTTGAAATAAATAAGAACCAGAAGCCTAGCGCCAGTCAACAACAGGAAATGATAATGAGTTAACACCCCGGAATTTTTCAGAATTTATAAAAGGCAAATTACAGGCACAAAAAAAGCGCCGTGCGGCGCTTTTTTCGGAAATCCGGTCTTATTTGCTGCCCGGGATGTTGAAACGCTTGTTGAAGCGGTCAACACGGCCACCGGTAGCAACATCACGCTGTTTGCCAGTGAAGAACGGGTGGCACTTGCTGCACACGTCGAGGTTCAGGTCATGACCAACGGTGGAGCGGATTTTCATTACGTTACCGCAAGAGCAGCTAGCAGTAATTTCTTCGTATTTCGGGTGAATATCTTTTTTCATGGGAAAACCTCGGTTTAAGGCCGCGTCGCTCTTCCAGCCCTAACGCCAGACACCACGCGATGTTAAAAGTATAGCTTCAATACGATCATTTCGTACGAAGGCGCGAAATCATACAGAAATTAACCAGCGTATGCAAACTGATCCGCACTCTTCTACGGCAATGTGTATACTAACCCACCGAATTTCAAGTCAGGATGATGCTATGCCCGTTGCCCACGTTGCCTTGCCCGTTCCGCTTCCTCGTACCTTTGACTATCTGCTGCCAGAAGGCATGACGGTTAAAGCTGGGTGTCGCGTGCGCGTGCCGTTTGGCAAACAGCAGGAGCGCATCGGGATTGTGGTATCAGTTAGCGATGCCAGCGAACTGCCGCTCAATGAGCTAAAAGCGGTAGTCGAAGTGCTGGATAGTGAGCCGGTGTTTACTCACTCCGTCTGGCGATTGCTGCTATGGGCGGCAGATTACTATCATCATCCGATTGGCGATGTGCTGTTTCATGCCTTGCCGATTTTACTACGCCAGGGGCGGCCTGCGGCGAACGCGCCGATGTGGTACTGGTTTGCCACTGAACAAGGTCAGGCGGTGGATCTGAACAGCCTGAAACGCTCACCCAAGCAACAACAGGCGCTGGCAGCGTTACGGCAAGGCAAAATCTGGCGCGACCAGGTTGCCACGCTCGAATTTAATGATGCCGCGTTGCAGGCGCTGCGCAAAAAAGGTCTGTGTGATTTAGCAAGTGAAACACCAGAGTTTAGCGACTGGCGAACGAACTATGCCGTTTCTGGTGAGCGGTTGCGATTGAATACCGAACAGGCCACCGCCGTTGGCGCAATTCATAGCGCGGCAGATACTTTTTCTGCCTGGCTGCTGGCGGGCGTTACCGGTTCCGGTAAAACGGAGGTTTATCTCAGTGTACTGGAAAACGTGCTCGCTCAGGGCAAACAGGCGCTGGTGATGGTGCCGGAAATCGGCCTGACACCGCAAACTATCGCCCGTTTTCGTGAACGGTTTAATGCCCCCGTGGAAGTTCTGCATTCCGGCCTGAACGATAGCGAGCGGCTTTCGGCGTGGTTGAAAGCGAAAAATGGCGAGGCGGCGATTGTGATCGGCACCCGCTCCGCGCTGTTTACGCCGTTTAAAAATCTCGGCGTGATTGTCATTGATGAAGAGCACGACAGCTCCTACAAGCAGCAGGAAGGCTGGCGCTATCATGCCCGCGACCTGGCGGTGTATCGTGCGCATAGCGAGCAAATCCCGATTATTCTTGGCTCCGCAACGCCCGCGCTGGAAACGTTGTGCAACGTCCAGCAGAAAAAATACCGCCTGCTGCGCCTGACGCGCCGGGCGGGGAATGCGCGTCCGGCAATTCAACACGTGCTGGATTTAAAAGGTCAGAAGGTGCAGGCAGGTCTGGCTCCGGCGTTAATCACCCGTATGCGCCAGCATTTACAGGCCAATAATCAGGTTATCCTCTTTCTTAATCGTCGGGGTTTTGCGCCTGCGCTGCTGTGCCACGACTGCGGCTGGATAGCCGAATGCCCACGTTGCGATCACTACTACACGCTGCATCAGGCGCAACAGCATTTGCGCTGTCACCACTGTGACAGTCAGCGTCCAGTACCGCGCCAGTGTCCGTCCTGCGGCTCTACCCATCTGGTGCCGGTGGGTCTGGGCACCGAACAGCTTGAGCAAACGCTCGCGCCGCTGTTCCCTGGTGTGCCCATTTCTCGTATCGACCGCGATACCACCAGCCGCAAAGGAGCGCTGGAACAACAACTGGCGGAAGTGCATCGCGGCGGCGCGAGGATTTTGATCGGCACACAAATGCTGGCGAAAGGTCACCACTTTCCGGATGTGACGCTGGTGGCGTTACTGGATGTGGACGGCGCGCTGTTTTCTGCCGATTTTCGCTCGGCAGAGCGTTTCGCTCAGCTTTACACCCAGGTCGCTGGTCGTGCCGGGCGTGCGGGTAAACAAGGCGAAGTGGTGCTGCAAACGCACCATCCGGAACATCCTCTGTTGCAAACGTTGCTCTATAAAGGCTACGACGCCTTTGCCGAACAGGCGCTGGCTGAGCGACGGATGATGCAACTGCCGCCATGGACCAGCCATGTGATTGTGCGTGCGGAAGATCATAACAATCAGCATGCGCCGCTGTTCCTGCAACAACTGCGTAATCTGATCCTCTCCAGCCCGCTGGCAGACGACAAACTGTGGGTTCTCGGTCCGGTTCCGGCACTGGCACCTAAACGTGGCGGTCGCTGGCGCTGGCAGATATTGTTGCAGCACCCTTCCCGCGTGCGCTTGCAACACATCATTAGTGGTACGCTGGCGCTCATCAATACAATACCGGATTCCCGCAAGGTGAAATGGGTACTGGATGTTGATCCGATTGAGGGTTAAACCGCTTACGATGCGAGGCGGATCGAAAAATTCAATATTCATCACACTTTTCATGAAAATTCTGTAACCGTTTTCACGCGCTATCTGCTAAAAATGTTGCCGATGTGAAGTAAACATGGATGTAGTACGCCTGACGTGCCAGGCGAGGAGTGAGTGTGAAAGCGAAGAAGCAGGAAACTGCCGCGACCATGAAAGACGTTGCCCTCAAGGCAAAAGTCTCTACAGCGACTGTCTCCCGAGCATTAATGAATCCCGATAAAGTCTCCCAGGCCACCCGTAATCGGGTTGAAAAAGCGGCCCGGGAAGTGGGTTATTTACCGCAGCCTATGGGGCGCAACGTCAAGCGTAATGAATCCCGCACCATTCTGGTGATTGTCCCGGATATCTGCGATCCCTTCTTTAGCGAAATTATTCGCGGTATCGAAGTTACGGCGGCAAATCACGGATATCTGGTGCTGATTGGCGACTGTGCGCATCAAAATCAGCAGGAAAAAACCTTTATCGATTTGATCATCACCAAGCAAATTGATGGCATGTTGCTGCTGGGTTCAAGGCTGCCGTTTGATGCCAGCATTGAGGAACAGCGTAATCTGCCGCCGATGGTGATGGCGAACGAATTCGCACCGGAACTGGAGCTACCTACAGTTCATATCGACAATCTGACCGCCGCATTTGATGCAGTAAATTATCTATATGAGCAAGGGCATAAACGGATTGGCTGTATAGCCGGTCCCGAAGAGATGCCGCTGTGTCACTACCGCCTGCAAGGTTACGTTCAGGCGCTGCGTCGCTGCGGCATTATGGTTGATCCGCAATACATCGCCCGTGGCGACTTCACCTTCGAAGCCGGAAGCAAAGCGATGCAGCAGCTGCTTGATCTTCCACAACCGCCTACTGCTGTCTTCTGCCATAGCGATGTGATGGCGCTCGGCGCACTTTCTCAGGCAAAACGCCAGGGGCTGAAAGTCCCGGAAGACCTTTCCATAATCGGTTTTGATAACATCGACCTGACGCAATTTTGTGATCCGCCGCTGACAACCATCGCGCAGCCGCGTTACGAAATCGGTCGGGAAGCTATGCTGTTATTGCTTGATCAAATGCAGGGGCAACACGTTGGCAGTGGCTCTCGTTTAATGGACTGCGAACTTATCATCCGGGGATCAACACGCGCGTTACCTTAAAGTAAACCTTTAAGACTGCCGTGACTGGTCAAAGGCCCGCCGCTTAAGTAACATGGCGGGCTGACGAACGAATAAATACAGCGAAACGATAGTGGCACAACGAGATTATGTACGCCGCAGCCAACCGGCACCTTCGCGGCGAAAAAAGAGCACCTCACGGAAAAAGCAACGAAATCTGCCTGCGGTTTCTCCCGCTATGGTCGCTATTGCTGCCGCCGTTCTTGTGACCTTTATCGGTGGTCTGTACTTCATTACGCATCACAAGAAAGAAGAGTCCGAGACGCTGCAAAGCCAGAAAGTGACCGGTAACGGACTACCACCAAAACCAGAAGAACGCTGGCGCTACATTAAAGAGCTGGAAAGTCGCCAGCCGGGTGTGCGTGCGCCCACAGAACCTTCTGCCGGTGGTGAAGTGAAAACGCCGGAGCAACTGACACCAGAACAACGTCAGCTTCTTGAACAAATGCAGGCTGATATGCGCCAGCAGCCAACGCAGCTGGTTGAAGTTCCGTGGAATGAACAGACGCCGGAACAGCGTCAGCAAACGCTACAACGCCAGCGTCAGGCGCAGCAATTAGCGGAGCAGCAACGCCTGGCTCAGCAGTCGCGTACGACTGAACAAAGCTGGCAGCAGCAGACGCGTACGTCGCAAGCCGCGCCGGTACAGGCGCAACCGCGCCAGTCTAAACCGGCTTCTACTCAGCAGCCGTACCAGGATCTGCTGCAAACCCCTGCGCACACGACCGCGCAGTCGAAGCCGCAGCAAGCTGCGCCGGTTGCTCGTGCCGCTGACGCGCCAAAACCGACGGCGGAGAAAAAAGACGAACGCCGCTGGATGGTGCAGTGCGGTTCGTTCAGAGGCGCGGAACAGGCAGAGACGGTACGTGCTCAGCTGGCGTTCGAAGGATTTGACTCGAAAATCACCACCAACAATGGCTGGAATCGTGTGGTCATTGGCCCGGTGAAAGGCAAAGAGAACGCAGACAGCACCCTCAATCGGTTGAAGATGGCGGGTCATACAAACTGCATTCGGCTCGCCGCCGGGGGTTGAAACCCTCAAAATCCCCCCCATCTATAATTGCATTATGCCCCGTACTTTTGTACGGGGTTTGTACTCTGTATTCGTAACCAAGGGGTCAGCTCGTGACAACTATAGTAAGCGTACGCCGTAACGGCCATGTGGTCATCGCTGGTGATGGTCAGGCCACGTTGGGCAATACCGTAATGAAAGGCAACGTGAAAAAGGTCCGCCGTCTGTACAACGACAAAGTCATCGCGGGCTTTGCGGGCGGTACTGCGGATGCTTTTACGCTGTTCGAACTGTTTGAACGTAAACTGGAAATGCATCAGGGCCATCTGGTCAAAGCCGCCGTTGAGCTGGCGAAAGACTGGCGTACCGATCGCATGCTGCGCAAACTTGAAGCACTGCTGGCAGTCGCGGATGAAACTGCATCGCTTATCATCACCGGTAACGGTGACGTGGTGCAGCCAGAAAACGATCTTATTGCTATCGGCTCCGGCGGCCCTTACGCCCAGGCTGCGGCGCGTGCACTGTTAGAAAATACTGAACTGAGTGCTCGTGAAATTGCTGAAAAGGCGTTGGATATTGCAGGCGACATTTGCATCTATACCAACCATTTCCACACCATCGAAGAATTAAGCTACAAAGCGTAAGGATCTCCCATGTCTGAAATGACCCCACGCGAAATCGTCAGCGAACTGGATAAGCACATCATCGGCCAGGACAACGCCAAGCGTTCTGTGGCGATTGCTCTGCGTAACCGCTGGCGTCGCATGCAGCTCAACGAAGAGCTGCGCCATGAAGTGACCCCGAAAAATATCCTGATGATCGGCCCGACCGGTGTCGGTAAAACTGAAATCGCCCGTCGTCTGGCTAAGCTGGCGAATGCGCCGTTCATCAAAGTTGAAGCGACCAAATTCACCGAAGTAGGCTACGTCGGTAAGGAAGTGGATTCTATTATTCGCGATCTGACCGATGCCGCCGTGAAAATGGTACGCGTCCAGGCTATCGAGAAAAACCGTTATCGCGCTGAAGAACTGGCAGAAGAACGTATTCTCGACGTGCTGATCCCACCTGCTAAAAACAACTGGGGACAGACCGAACAGCAGCAGGAACCGTCCGCTGCTCGTCAGGCATTCCGCAAAAAACTGCGTGAAGGCCAGCTTGATGACAAAGAAATCGAGATCGATCTTGCCGCAGCACCGATGGGCGTTGAAATTATGGCTCCTCCAGGCATGGAAGAGATGACCAGCCAGCTGCAGTCCATGTTCCAGAACCTGGGCGGCCAGAAGCAAAAAGCGCGTAAGCTGAAAATCAAAGACGCCATGAAGCTGCTGATTGAAGAAGAAGCGGCGAAACTGGTGAACCCGGAAGAGCTGAAGCAAGACGCTATCGACGCTGTTGAGCAGCACGGGATCGTGTTTATCGACGAAATCGACAAAATCTGTAAGCGCGGCGAGTCTTCCGGTCCGGATGTTTCTCGTGAAGGCGTTCAGCGTGACCTGCTGCCGCTGGTAGAAGGTTGCACCGTTTCCACCAAACACGGGATGGTCAAAACTGACCACATTCTGTTTATCGCTTCTGGCGCGTTCCAGATTGCGAAACCGTCTGACCTGATCCCGGAACTGCAAGGTCGTCTGCCAATCCGCGTTGAACTGCAGGCGCTGACCACCAGCGACTTCGAGCGTATTCTGACCGAGCCGAATGCCTCTATCACCGTGCAGTACAAAGCACTGATGGCGACTGAAGGCGTAAATATCGAGTTTACCGACTCCGGTATTAAGCGCATCGCGGAAGCGGCATGGCAGGTGAACGAATCTACCGAAAACATCGGTGCTCGTCGTTTACACACTGTTCTGGAGCGTTTAATGGAAGAGATTTCCTACGACGCCAGCGATTTAAGCGGTCAAACTATCATCATTGACGCAGATTATGTGAGCAAACATCTGGATGCGTTGGTGGCAGATGAAGATCTGAGCCGTTTTATCCTATAATCGCGTTCAATCATTTTCATCATTGTTTGATGGGGCTGAAAGGCCCCATTTTTATTGGCGCGTATTATGACTGAACAACAAATTAGCCGAACTCAGGCGTGGCTGGAAAGTTTACGACCTAAAACCCTCCCCCTCGCCTTTGCTGCAATTATCGTCGGGACAGCGCTGGCATGGTGGCAAGGTCACTTCGATCCGCTGGTCGCCCTGCTGGCACTGATTACCGCCGGGCTATTACAGATCCTTTCTAACCTCGCCAATGATTACGGCGATGCGGTAAAAGGCAGCGATAAACCTGACCGCATTGGGCCGCTACGCGGCATGCAAAAAGGGGTCATTACCCAGCAAGAGATGAAACGGGCGCTCATTATTACCGTCGTGCTCATCTGTCTCTCCGGGCTGGCACTGGTTGCAGTGGCATGCCATACGCTGGCCGATTTTGTCGGTTTCCTGATTCTTGGCGGGTTGTCGATCATTGCCGCTATCACCTACACCGTGGGCAATCGTCCTTATGGTTATATCGGTCTGGGTGATATTTCCGTACTGGTTTTCTTTGGCTGGTTGAGTGTCATGGGGAGCTGGTATTTACAGGCTCATACATTGATTCCGGCACTGATCCTTCCGGCGACCGCATGCGGCCTGCTGGCAACGGCAGTACTGAATATTAATAACCTGCGTGATATCAATAGCGACCGCGAAAATGGCAAAAACACGCTGGTGGTGCGCTTAGGTGAAGTGAACGCGCGTCGTTATCATGCCTGCCTGCTGATGGGCTCACTGGTGTGTCTGGCGCTGTTTAATCTCTTTTCGCTGCATAGCCTGTGGGGCTGGCTGTTCCTGCTGGCGGCACCATTACTGGTGAAGCAAGCCCGTTATGTGATGCGGGAAATGGACCCGGTGGCGATGCGACCAATGCTGGAACGTACTGTCAAGGGAGCGTTACTGACTAACCTGCTGTTTATTTTAGGGATATTCCTAAGCCAGTGGGCAGCATAACTGACAAATATCAATTAACAATTGATGATTTTGCCAACAGCCCACATAGCGCGATATACTGAAAATTCTCGCAGCAACTGAATGTTAAGCCTATGAAATACGATACTTCCGAGCTTTGTGACATCTATCAAGAAGATGTTAACGTCGTGGAACCGCTGTTCTCCAACTTTGGCGGACGGGCGTCGTTTGGCGGACAAATAATCACGGTAAAATGTTTCGAGGACAACGGGTTGCTGTACGATCTGCTCGAACAGAATGGCCGTGGTCGTGTTCTTGTCGTCGATGGCGGTGGTTCTGTTCGTCGCGCACTGGTCGATGCTGAACTGGCGCGTCTGGCAGTACAAAATGAATGGGAAGGTCTGGTCATTTACGGCGCGGTGCGTCAGGTAGATGACCTGGAAGAGTTGGATATCGGCATCCAGGCGATGGCGGCAATTCCGGTTGGTGCCGCTGGCGAAGGCATTGGCGAAAGCGATGTCCGCGTCAATTTTGGCGGTGTCACCTTCTTCTCCGGCGACCATCTTTATGCCGACAATACCGGGATTATTCTTTCAGAAGATCCGCTGGATATTGAATGATAGAAAAGGCACCGCAAGGTGCCTTTTTTCTGCGTTACCTGTTGGCCTACACAGTAAAGAAATTACGCGAAAGATGAAGCGTAATCAGACCTCTTCCATGCGACCCAGCAGGGCCTGCAGACGTTCCTGCCAGCCGTTCTGCTGTTCTTTCAGATGGTTGTTCTCACGCTCCAGCTCTTCGCGCTGATGCTGGGCATTTTGAACTTCCTGCGACAGTGAGTTGTTTTTTTCTTTCAGCTCTTCGATTTCCATCTGCAACAGAGTGATGGTATCAATCGCCTGCTGTACTTTTGCTTCCAGTTTCTCAAACACTTCTAATGACATTGTCATACCTCTCCTGAATTGCAAGGCGTTGATGGATAAAAAATCCTCGTCCCGATTACCGGTGACGCCTTAATAAATACGAGCGCACTTTAGTTAGCTCCGATTGTATGAAGCCGCGCCATCGCTGTCCAGCGGCACGCCTTGCAGATTACGGTTTGCCACACTTTTCATCCTTCTCCTGGTGACATAATCCACATCAATCGAAAATGTTAATAAATTTGTTGCGCGAATGATCTAACAAACATGCATCATGTACAATCAGATGGAATAAATGGCGCGATAACGCTCATTTTATGACGAAGCACACACATTTTAAGTTCGATATTTCTCGTTTTTGCTCGTTAACGATAAGTTTACAGCATGCCTACAAGCATCGTGGAGGTCCGTGACTTTCACGCATACAACAAACATTAACTCTTCAGGATCCGATTATGAGTCAAACATCAACCTTGAAAGGCCAGTGCATTGCTGAATTCCTCGGTACCGGGTTGTTGATTTTCTTCGGTGTGGGTTGCGTTGCAGCACTAAAAGTCGCTGGTGCGTCTTTTGGTCAGTGGGAAATCAGTGTCATTTGGGGACTGGGGGTGGCAATGGCCATCTACCTGACCGCAGGGGTTTCCGGCGCGCATCTTAATCCCGCTGTTACCATTGCATTGTGGCTGTTTGCCTGTTTCGACAAGCGCAAAGTTATTCCTTTTATCGTTTCACAAGTTGCCGGCGCTTTCTGTGCTGCGGCTTTAGTTTACGGGCTTTACTACAATTTATTTTTCGACTTCGAGCAGACTCATCACATTGTTCGCGGCAGCGTTGAAAGTGTTGATCTGGCTGGCACTTTCTCTACTTACCCTAATCCTCATATCAATTTTGTGCAGGCTTTCGCAGTTGAGATGGTGATTACCGCTATTCTGATGGGGCTGATCCTGGCGTTAACGGACGATGGCAACGGTGTACCACGCGGCCCTTTGGCTCCCTTGCTGATTGGTCTACTGATTGCGGTCATTGGCGCATCTATGGGCCCATTGACAGGTTTTGCCATGAACCCAGCGCGTGACTTCGGTCCGAAAGTCTTTGCCTGGCTGGCGGGCTGGGGCAATGTCGCCTTTACCGGCGGCAGAGACATTCCTTACTTCCTGGTGCCGCTTTTCGGCCCTATCGTTGGCGCGATTGTAGGTGCATTTGCCTACCGCAAACTGATTGGTCGCCATTTGCCTTGCGATATCTGTGTTGTGGAAGAAAAGGAAACCACAACTCCTTCAGAACAAAAAGCTTCGCTGTAATATGACTACGGGACAATTAAACATGACTGAAAAAAAATATATCGTTGCGCTCGACCAGGGCACCACCAGCTCCCGCGCGGTCGTAATGGATCACGATGCCAATATCATTAGCGTGTCGCAGCGCGAATTTGAGCAAATCTACCCAAAACCAGGTTGGGTAGAACACGACCCAATGGAAATCTGGGCCACCCAAAGCTCCACGCTGGTAGAAGTGCTGGCGAAAGCCGATATCAGTTCCGATCAAATTGCAGCTATCGGTATTACGAACCAGCGTGAAACCACTATTGTCTGGGAAAAAGAAACCGGCAAGCCTATCTATAACGCCATTGTCTGGCAGTGCCGTCGTACCGCAGAAATCTGCGAGCATTTAAAACGTGACGGTTTAGAAGATTATATCCGCAGCAATACCGGTCTGGTGATTGACCCGTACTTTTCTGGCACCAAAGTGAAGTGGATCCTCGACCATGTGGAAGGCTCTCGCGAGCGTGCACGTCGTGGTGAATTGCTGTTTGGTACGGTTGATACGTGGCTTATCTGGAAAATGACTCAGGGCCGTGTCCATGTGACCGATTACACCAACGCCTCTCGTACCATGTTGTTCAACATCCATACCCTGGACTGGGACGACAAAATGCTGGAAGTGCTGGATATTCCGCGCGAGATGCTGCCAGAAGTGCGTCGTTCTTCCGAAGTATACGGTCAGACTAACATTGGCGGCAAAGGCGGCACGCGTATTCCAATCTCCGGGATCGCCGGTGACCAGCAGGCCGCGCTGTTTGGTCAGTTGTGCGTGAAAGAAGGGATGGCGAAGAACACCTATGGCACTGGCTGCTTTATGCTGATGAACACTGGCGAGAAAGCGGTGAAATCAGAAAACGGCCTGCTGACCACCATCGCCTGCGGCCCGACTGGCGAAGTGAACTATGCGTTGGAAGGTGCGGTGTTTATGGCAGGCGCATCCATTCAGTGGCTGCGCGATGAGATGAAGTTGATTAACGACGCCTACGATTCCGAATATTTCGCCACCAAAGTGCAAAACACCAATGGTGTGTATGTGGTTCCGGCATTTACCGGGCTGGGTGCGCCGTACTGGGACCCGTATGCGCGCGGGGCGATTTTCGGTCTGACTCGTGGGGTGAACGCTAACCACATTATACGCGCGACGCTGGAGTCTATTGCTTATCAGACGCGTGACGTGCTGGAAGCGATGCAGGCCGACTCTGGTATCCGTCTGCACGCCCTGCGCGTGGATGGTGGCGCAGTAGCAAACAATTTCCTGATGCAGTTCCAGTCCGATATTCTCGGCACCCGCGTTGAGCGCCCGGAAGTTCGCGAAGTGACTGCATTGGGTGCGGCCTATCTTGCTGGTCTGGCGGTCGGTTTCTGGCAGAACCTCGACGAGCTGCAAGAGAAAGCGGTGATTGAACGCGAGTTCCGTCCAGGCATCGAAACCACTGAGCGTAATTACCGTTACGCAGGCTGGAAAAAAGCGGTCAAACGCGCGATGGCGTGGGAAGAACACGACGAGTAATGTAAATGCCGGATGAAGCGTTTATGCCGCATCCGGTAGTCCTGAAACCGTGCGGGGGCAACCCCGCACACATCAATAATCCCACCCTTCCCCTGTGCTACACTTCGCGCCATTCCTTACTGCTTAGAGTTTGCTATGAGACGAGAACTTGCCATCGAATTTTCCCGCGTCACCGAATCTGCGGCGCTGGCTGGCTACAAATGGTTAGGACGCGGCGATAAAAACACCGCGGACGGCGCGGCGGTAAACGCCATGCGTATTATGCTCAACCAGGTCAACATTGACGGCACCATCGTCATTGGTGAAGGTGAAATCGACGAAGCACCGATGCTCTACATTGGTGAAAAAGTCGGTACTGGTCGCGGCGACGCGGTAGATATTGCTGTTGATCCGATTGAAGGCACGCGCATGACGGCGATGGGCCAGGCTAACGCGCTGGCGGTGCTGGCAGTAGGCGATAAAGGCTGCTTCCTCAATGCGCCGGATATGTATATGGAGAAGCTGATTGTCGGGCCGGGAGCCAAAGGCACCATTGATCTGAACCTGCCGCTGGCGGATAACCTGCGCAATGTAGCGGCGGCGCTCGGCAAACCGTTGAGCGAACTGACGGTAACGATTCTGGCTAAACCACGCCACGATGCCGTTATCGCTGAAATGCAGCAACTCGGCGTACGCGTATTTGCTATTCCGGATGGCGACGTTGCGGCCTCAATTCTCACCTGTATGCCAGACAGCGAAGTTGACGTGCTGTACGGTATTGGTGGCGCGCCGGAAGGCGTAGTTTCTGCGGCGGTGATCCGCGCATTAGATGGCGACATGAACGGTCGTCTGCTGGCGCGTCATGACGTCAAAGGCGACAACGAAGAGAATCGTCGCATTGGCGAGCAGGAGCTGGCACGCTGCAAAGCGATGGGCATCGAAGCCGGTAAAGTATTGCGCCTGGGCGATATGGCGCGCAGCGATAACGTCATCTTCTCTGCCACCGGTATTACCAAAGGCGATCTGCTGGAAGGCATTAGCCGCAAAGGCAATATCGCGACTACCGAAACGCTGCTGATCCGCGGCAAGTCACGCACCATTCGCCGCATTCAGTCCATCCACTATCTGGATCGCAAAGACCCGGAAATGCAGGTGCACATCCTCTGATTGATTTGATCGATTGAGCCTTCCAGTCCTTCGGGACTGGAATTTTTTTGTTCGGAGAACGAAGATAAGGCAAGTTAATCAAAACAGGAGAAAAACATGGCTGATTGGGTAACAGGCAAAGTCACTAAAGTGCAGAACTGGACCGACGCCCTGTTTAGTCTCACCGTTCACGCCCCCGTGCTTCCGTTTACCGCCGGGCAATTCACCAAGCTTGGCCTTGAAATCGACGGCGAACGCGTCCAGCGCGCCTACTCCTATGTTAACTCGCCCGATAATCCCGATCTGGAGTTTTACCTGGTCACCGTCCCCGATGGCAAATTAAGCCCACGATTGGCGGCACTGAAACCAGGCGATGAAGTGCAGGTGGTTAGCGAAGCAGCTGGCTTCTTTGTTCTGGATGAAGTACCGGACTGCGAAACGCTATGGATGCTGGCAACCGGTACAGCGATTGGCCCTTATTTATCGATTCTGCAACTAGGCAAAGATTTAGATCGCTTCAAAAATCTGGTCCTGGTTCACGCCGCACGTTATGCCGCCGACTTAAGCTATTTGCCACTGATGCAAGAACTGGAAAAACGCTACGAAGGGAAACTGCGCATTCAGACGGTGGTCAGTCGGGAAACGGCAGCGGGGTCGCTCACCGGGCGGATACCGGCGTTAATTGAAAGTGGGGAACTGGAAAGCGCGATTGGCCTGCCGATGAATAAAGAAACCAGCCATGTGATGCTGTGCGGCAATCCACAGATGGTGCGCGATACACAACAGTTGCTGAAAGAGACCCGGCAGATGACGAAACATTTACGTCGCCGACCGGGCCATATGACAGCGGAGCATTACTGGTAAGCGGTTACTTATCGATAAACGGCACGATGAGCAAATCCGCACTCATCTTATTGATCATCCCGCGATATGCCGGCATCAAACGGTTGATAAATGAGTGATGATGACCACAGACAAGGAGGTCGCACTGCTCTTTTTGCATAATTTCCAGCAGTGTTTCCGGCATTTCTCCGCGTTCAATACGCAGTTTTGTCTTCGGCCATTGAATATTTTTCGTCAGTTTATACAGCTTGTTATCCGACTTATTCTTCAACAATTGAAGAATATCTTCTGTTGCAGGGAAGTAGATACCCGGATACAACTCGCTTAAGCCATCATCAATATGAATTAACGTCAGGTGAGCGTCATTATGTCTGGCGAGCTCCAGAGCTTTATTCACCAGTAAGGCATCTTCTTCATTCCCGGAAATTGCCACGCCAATGTGTTTATAAGCCATGTTTAACTCCTTCTAAAGCAACTCCATCAAGCTAACGAACGCAGTGATAACTCAAAAATAATCATCTCGGCCTGGCATGAGAAAGTGAAGGCCGCATCAAGCTCAACTTGCCCCTCCAGATCCTTAATCTTGTAGGCCACGCTGGCCCCTTCATCTGCAGAGGATGCAGCGGCGGCAAGCTCTTTCAGTTTGGTCATAAAAGACTCTGCTTCTTCGCGGGTGGCAAAAAAGCGCGAAAACTTACTGGTACAGTTGTCGTTATCAATCACCGTACCGATATCAATCGCACATCCTTTAGTACTGCATTTATCTACGACATCTTTCATAGGGCACCTCTGTATATTCGCCTCTCTGTCGATTACGACTTAAGAATAATGCGCCGTTAAGGGAAGAACAAACAAGTAATGATCTTATGGATTACCATTTTTTTTGATATTGCTTAAGGTGAAGAGTTCAGAAGGATTTTCCGGGCATTGTCATTTGCATCGTGGAAATAACAATCCCGGAAAAAAATAGCAGTAAGAGATATATTAAAGGTTAATTACTTGATTTATTGTCGGCTTTATACTTCACATCCTGGGTATCTTTACCATATTTATTTTCGCCTTGTGTGCCAATGAACGCTCCAAGATCGATAAGCATCATCACCAGAATCAACGTCGGGACAAAACGCCCCACCGCCCATTGCCAGACACCCGGTAAAATCGCCCAGTTACCCGCCAGCAGCATCCACGCCACAATCATCAGAAATGCCCATGCGCCGGAACGCCCGCGATCATGCAAGCGCTTAACGGTTACTGCCGCTGTTGGCCAAAGCAAGCACACAAGGCAAAACGCCGCGGTCTGAATATCGAGTAAATTTTTACCCGCCAGTGAGAAAAGCACCAGCATGCCTGCGAACCACAGGCCTATCCAAATCCAGAAATCACGGCGTCCAATACGCCCTTTAAATGAGAGTAACCATTGCTGTATGGTCATGTAAGTTCCTTGATGGTTGTCTTTTCCAGGATTCTACCCTTTTGACAAGGGCGACAGATATCGTTTTAATCGGAGCCAGTCATAACAAAAGGTACTGTCAATGAAGCCAGGGTGTACGCTGTTTTTTCTCTTATGTTCTGCATTAACCGTTACAACAACGGCGCATGCACAAACACCAGATACGGCAACGACCGCGCCTTATCTGCTGGCTGGAGCCCCTACTTTCGATCTCTCCATCAGCCAGTTTCGAGAAGACTTTAACAGCCAGAATCCCAGCCTGCCACTGAACGAATTTCGTGCCATCGACAGCAGTCCCGACAAAGCCAATCTCACTCGTGCTGCAAGTAAAATTAACGAGAACTTGTATGCTTCTACAGCGCTGGAGCGCGGTACCTTAAAAATCAAAAGCATTCAAATGACCTGGCTACCCATCCAGGGGCCAGAGCAAAAAGCAGCGAAAGCGAAAGCTCAGGAATACATGGCAGCAGTGATCCGCACACTCACCCCATTAATGACCAAAACACAAAGCCAGAAAAAACTGCAGTCGCTGCTAACGGCGGGGAAAAACAAACGTTATTACACCGAGACAGAAGGTGCACTGCGTTATGTTGTCGCGGACAACGGCGAAAAGGGGCTGACCTTCGCTGTTGAACCGATTAAGCTGGCGCTATCTGAATCGCTTGAAGGTTTGAATAAATGACAAAAAGCAAAGCCTTTGTGCCGATGAATCTCTATACTGTTTCACAGACCTGCTGCCCTGCGGGGCGGCCATCTTCCTTTATTCGCTTATAAGCGTGGAGAATTAAAATGCGACATCCTTTAGTGATGGGTAACTGGAAACTGAACGGCAGCCGCCACATGGTTCACGAGCTGGTTTCTAACCTGCGTAAAGAGCTGGCAGGTGTTGCTGGCTGTGCGGTTGCAATCGCACCACCGGAAATGTACATCGATATGGCGAAGCGCGAAGCTGAAGGCAGCCACATCATGCTGGGTGCGCAAAACGTGGACCTGAACCTGTCCGGCGCATTCACCGGTGAAACTTCTGCCGCTATGCTGAAAGACATCGGCGCTCAGTACATCATCATCGGCCACTCTGAACGTCGTACTTACCACAAAGAGTCTGACGAACTGATCGCGAAAAAATTCGCGGTGCTGAAAGAGCAGGGCCTGACTCCGGTTCTGTGCATCGGTGAAACCGAAGCTGAAAACGAAGCGGGCAAAACTGAAGAAGTTTGCGCACGTCAGATCGACGCGGTACTGAAAACTCAGGGTGCTGCGGCATTCGAAGGTGCGGTTATCGCTTACGAACCTGTATGGGCAATCGGTACTGGCAAATCTGCAACTCCGGCTCAGGCACAGGCTGTTCACAAATTCATCCGTGACCACATCGCTAAAGTTGACGCTAACATCGCTGAACAAGTGATCATTCAGTACGGCGGCTCTGTAAACGCGTCTAACGCTGCAGAACTGTTTGCTCAGCCAGATATCGACGGCGCGCTGGTTGGCGGTGCTTCTCTGAAAGCTGACGCTTTCGCAGTAATCGTTAAAGCTGCAGAAGCGGCTAAACAGGCTTAAGTCTGACAGGTGCCGGATTTCATATCCGGCACTTACTTTCCTTAACTCTTCGCCTTAACGCAAAATCTCACACTGATGATCCTGAATTTCCTCGGCTGAAGCACGGTTAAGCGTCAGTAGATTTCGTTGTGTCGCCAGCAATACAAATGAGTTATCACTCTGCCGTACCATCGCCAGCCCGTAGCTTCCCATATGTTCCCGCGCCTCAGGTACTTCTTCTGCCAGCATCATAAATGGGCTGCGTTGTACCAGTTCGCTTTCCGTTACCCGACGCGCCAGGTATTCATGCCCGCGCAAACCACCTGGCAGTGGCAACCAGCGGCTGCTGATGTTCGCCAGATTGTTATCCAGTTGTTCGCGCACATCAGGACGAATACAAGAGATATGAATATGAAAATGGTTTTGCGTACGCCCGGTGCGGGAGTTGATCGCCAAAGAAACCGCGCGATCGGGAACCGGCTGGCCGTATTTTTTGCTCATAAAATCACGCGCCTGCCAGGCCAACCAAAAGAAGTTCGGCGTTGAAGGATCGGTCAACAAAGGACTTTCAGTACCGTTAATACGATACGTTGGCATCAACAGATATTGCAGTGGACCATTAAGATCTTTTAAAACCACGTATCCGGCATTGGGTTTGACTTCCGCACATGGCGAAGGATTTTGATTTTGCTGCTGATTGGGCAAACATTCCTCAAGGACAATCTTACGTAATGTATCCGACTCTTCACCGGTTAATTTCCAGTAACCAATACCGGCAGCCACAACGGCGATAACTATCATCACCAAAAAAAGAAGACCCGCTTTTTTCATCTTTTTTTCCCTGTACCTCAAAGAGATGCAAGGGTAACGCAAAATCGTGACAAATAAAAAACCCGGTCACGAGAAACCACCGGGTTTGATAATTATCCTGGGGAAATCAGCGTTTGCTGATCTGATCGAACGTACCGCCGTTAGCAAAATGCTCTTTTTGCGCTTTCGTCCAGCCGCCGAACTCTTCATCAATGGTGAATAACTTCAGCTTTGGAAACGCATTTTCGTACTTTTTCGCCACCTCAGCGTCGCGCGGACGGTAGTAGTTTTTCGCGGCAATTTCCTGACCTTCTGGCGAGTAGAGATATTTCAGGTAGGCTTCCGCCACCTCTTTGGTGCCTTTTTTCTCGACCACTTTATCGACCACCGACACGGTTGGCTCTGCGAGGATAGACTCACTCGGCGTGACGATTTCGAATTTATCTTTCCCCAGTTCATTCGCTGCCAGCAGAGCTTCGTTTTCCCAGGCGATCAGTACATCGCCAATCCCGCGCTCGACAAAGGTGTTAGTGGAGCCGCGCGCGCCAGAATCCAGAACTTCGACGTTTTTATACAGTGCCCGAACAAAATCCTGTGCTTTTGCCTGATCGTTGTTGTTGTGATGCAGCGCGTAGCCCCAGGCAGCCAGGTAGTTCCAGCGTGCGCCACCAGAGCTTTTCGGATTAGGCGTGATCACCGAAACACCCGGTTTAATCAGATCGTTCCAGTCATGGATCTGCTTCGGATTGCCCTTACGCACCAGGAAAACAATGGTGGAAGTGTACGGTGCGGAGTTATCCGGCAGACGTTTGATCCACTCTTTATCAATCCGCCCGCGTTCCGCAATCGCGTCCACGTCATAGGCCAGAGCCAGCGTGACAACATCAGCTTCAATACCGTTGATTACCGACGTCGCTTGTTTACCTGAACCACCGTGTGACTGACGAATCACCACGTTATCACCAGTTTGCTGTTTCCAGTGGGCGCTGAATGCCTTGTTGTACTGTTCGTACAATTCGCGCGTTGGATCATATGAAACGTTAAGAAGCTGAATATCCTTTGCCATAACGCTGGTTGCCGCCAGCAAAAATGTTAACCCTACGCCCCACTTGTTCATCGCCCGACTCTCTTATGTTGTGTTGTGATGAGCAAAGCGTGCCAGAAGGTTAACCAAACATTAAAGAATAAAAAAAGATTGGCTATAACTTGCGGGTATATGTTGGGGGTTAAAAAGGCGGAAGAAATCCGCCTCATATTGCTGACAAAGTGCGCTTTATCGATGCCGGATGCGGCGCGAACGCCTTATCCGGCCTACAAAAATTTGTAAATTCAATAAATTGCAGAATTCACGTAGGCCTGATAAGCGAAGCGCATCAGGCATTTTTGCTTCTGTCATCGGTTTCAGGCTAAAGGAATCTGCCTTTTTCCGAAATCATTAATACAGTTTTTTCGCGCAGTCCAGCCAGTCGCCTTTGAACGGACGCTTCATGTTTTCGATAGCGTCGATGATGTCGTGGTGAACCAGCTGTTCGTTCTGGATACCTACGCAACGACCGCCGTAACCTGCCAGCAGCAGATCGATAGCGTAAGCGCCCATACGGGAAGCCAGAATACGGTCGTAAGGCACCGGAGAACCACCGCGCTGGATGTGGCCCAGCACAGTTGCGCGGGTTTCACGACCGGTTTCTTTCTCGATGAAATGCGCCAGTTCGTCAACATCACACATATGTTCGGTAATCGCCACGATCGCGTGTTTTTTACCTTTCGCGATACCCGCTTTGATTTCGTTTACCAGATCTTCACGGCTGAATTCAACTTCCGGAACCACAACGAATTCACAGCCACCGGCAATGGCCGCAGCCAACGTCAGATCGCCACAATAACGGCCCATCACTTCCACCACGGAAATACGCTGGTGAGAAGAAGAGGTGTCACGCAGACGGTCGATCGCTTCTACAACGGTGCTCAGCGCAGTGAAGAAACCGATAGTGTAGTCAGTGCCTTTGATGTCGTTGTCGATAGTGCCAGGCAGACCGATGCACGGGAAGCCCATTTCGGTCAGACGCATTGCACCCATGTAGGAACCGTCACCGCCGATAACCACCAGCGCGTCGATACCACGTTTTTTCAGGTTTTCGATAGCCACGGCGCGGATGTTCTCGTCGCGGAATTCCGGGAAACGCGCAGAACCGAGGAACGTACCACCACGGTTGATCATGTCAGAAACGCTGTAACGGTCTAGCTGTACCATACGGTCTTCATACAGACCCAGATAGCCGTCATAAATGCCCATTACTTCCAGACCTTCTGTCAGCGCAGAACGAACAACCCCGCGAATTGCGGCGTTCATGCCTGGCGCATCACCGCCGCTTGTCAACACACCGATTTTCTTAATCATGACTACCTCTGAACTTTGGAATGCAAAATAAAATCTGTTGCCGGAAGTCTTCTTGCACATCGAAGTGATCCAACGAATGTGCAAATAGTATAACAATCACTTCCTGCTGAATTGATTCAGGTCAGGCCAAATGGCGGTATTTTATACACAAAATGCGGGTCTGGCTCTCTTTTATACTGATTATGAAAGCATAGACCGTTTACCCTCCCTGGGTACGACGGAACAGGGGTCCTGATGGATAATTACATCCGATCCCGGAAAACGCCGTAAAATAGCCTGCTCTACCTGATCCGCCACCATATGTGCCTGAACCAAAGGCAGAGAGTCTTCCATTTCCAAATGAATCTGAATAAAGCGGGTCGGCCCTGACTGCCGCGTGCGAAGATCGTGAGCGCCGCTAACACCCGGCCAGGAAGTCACGATATCAATAATTTCTTGCCGTTCCTCATCAGGCAATGCGCGATCCAGTAATGACTGTACCGCCTCATATCCCATGCGTAACGCGCTATATAAAATATAGATGCCGATTCCCAATGCAAACAGAGCATCGGCGCGATGCCAGCCGTACCAGGACAACCCCAGCGCCAGCAGAATTGCGCCGTTCATCATAACATCAGACTGGTAATGTAGCATATCAGCCCGCACCGCCTGGCTTTGCGTCCGGCGCACCACCCAACGCTGAAACGAGACAAGGATAATCGTACAAATTAGCGCCACAATTGTCACGATAACCCCGACGCCTGGATCTGTCATCGGTGTTGGAGATATCAGATGTTGAATACCCGTCAAAAACAGGAATAGTGCCGAACCGGAGATAAACATACTTTGCGCCAGCGCCGCGAGGGACTCTGCTTTACCGTGACCAAACGAGTGATTATCGTCGGCAGGTTGCAGGGAATATCGCACCACCAGTAAATTCGTCAACGACGCGCCGATATCCACCAGCGAATCCACCAGCGCGGCGAGAATACTCACCGACCCGGTATACCACCATGCAAAAATTTTAATCAGCAATAGCAACGAAGCCATCGCCGTCGCAGCAATCGCCGCCCGACTGACCAGCCGTCCATAAGATTGATTCATAAATACTCCCGCTATCAACTGACGCTAGTATAACGGAAGCAAATCATCTGCAATGCATTAAGCAGCAGGCAAATTGAGGATAAAAAAAACCCCCACATCATGTGGGGGAAGACAGGGATGGTGTCTATGGCAAGGAAAACAGGGTTTACTACTGGGAACGTGAGTTGCTACTACTCAATAGCTTCAACGATGAACTTTTTTGCCATTGCGTCACGTCACGCAACTGCTCCATTCGTTGTTGATGTTTCTCGTTTAAAACCGCTTGCTGCTCCGGCGTTAACAGGCGATACATTTGGTTGCGGACTTTTGCCATCTCAACCTGACGAGCAATTTGCTCATTCGCCATTTTTTCTGCCTGTGCGCGCACAGCGTTTTCATCAAAATTTTCTGCGGTGACAAGGCGATGCATTGTCTCCAGTTCGCTAACATTAACAGGAGGCTGTTCGTGCCGGGCCTGTTGCATAAGATCTCGCATCTGCTGACGCTGATGTTCGGTTAAACTTATGCCGTCGAACATATGGCTCTGCGTACTGCGCTGCGTAAGTTCTTCACCCGGATGCCAGTTATCGCCTGAACCGACTTCAGCAGCGTGGCTTAATGAACTGACTGCCAGCGTTGAGGCCATGACGGCAGCGGTAACTATGCGCATCATTTGCTCCCAAAATCTTTCTGTCGCGATTCAACGATAGAGAGTTTACGATTCAGGCTGCAAACATGCGTCAGGGGGTGTAAAACAACGTAAAGTCATGGATTAGCGACGTCTGATGACGTAATTTCTGCCTCGGAGGTATTTAAACAATGAATAAAATCCTGTTAGTTGATGATGACCGAGAGCTGACTTCCCTATTAAAGGAGCTGCTCGAGATGGAAGGCTTCAACGTGATTGTTGCCCACGATGGGGAACAGGCGCTTGATCTTCTGGACGACAGCATTGATTTACTTTTGCTTGACGTAATGATGCCGAAGAAAAATGGTATCGACACATTAAAAGCACTTCGCCAGACACACCAGACGCCTGTCATTATGTTGACGGCGCGCGGCAGTGAACTTGATCGCGTTCTCGGCCTTGAGCTGGGCGCAGATGACTATCTCCCGAAACCATTTAATGATCGTGAGCTGGTGGCACGTATTCGCGCGATCCTGCGCCGTTCGCACTGGAGCGAGCAACAGCAAAACAACGACAACGGTTCACCGACACTGGAAGTTGATGCCTTAGTGCTGAATCCAGGCCGTCAGGAAGCCAGCTTCGACGGGCAAACGCTGGAGTTAACCGGCACTGAGTTTACCCTGCTCTATTTGCTGGCACAGCATCTGGGTCAGGTGGTTTCCCGTGAACATTTAAGCCAGGAAGTGCTGGGCAAACGCCTGACGCCTTTCGACCGCGCTATCGATATGCACATTTCCAACCTGCGTCGTAAACTGCCGGATCGTAAAGATGGTCACCCGTGGTTTAAAACCTTGCGTGGTCGCGGCTATCTGATGGTTTCTGCTTCATGATAGGCAGCTTAACCGCGCGCATCTTCGCCATCTTCTGGCTGACGCTGGCGCTGGTGTTGATGTTGGTTTTGATGTTACCCAAGCTCGATTCACGCCAGATGACCGAGCTTCTGGATAGCGAACAGCGTCAGGGGCTGATGATTGAGCAGCATGTTGAAGCGGAACTGGCGAATGATCCGCCCAACGATTTAATGTGGTGGCGACGTCTGTTCCGGGCGATTGATAAGTGGGCACCGCCAGGACAGCGTTTGTTATTGGTGACCACCGAAGGCCGCGTGATCGGCGCTGAACGCAGCGAAATGCAGATCATTCGTAACTTTATTGGTCAGGCCGATAACGCCGATCATCCGCAGAAGAAAAAGTATGGCCGCGTGGAACTGGTCGGTCCGTTCTCCGTGCGTGATGGCGAAGATAATTACCAACTTTATCTGATTCGTCCGGCCAGCAGTTCTCAATCCGATTTCATTAACTTACTGTTTGACCGCCCGCTATTACTGCTGATTGTCACCATGTTGGTCAGTACGCCGCTGCTGTTGTGGTTGGCCTGGAGTCTGGCAAAACCGGCGCGTAAGCTGAAAAACGCTGCCGATGAAGTTGCCCAGGGAAACTTACGCCAGCACCCGGAACTTGAAGCGGGGCCACAGGAATTCCTTGCCGCTGGTGCCAGTTTTAACCAGATGGTCACCGCGCTGGAGCGCATGATGACCTCTCAGCAGCGTCTGCTTTCTGATATCTCTCACGAGCTGCGCACCCCGCTGACGCGTCTGCAACTGGGTACGGCGTTACTGCGCCGTCGTAGTGGTGAAAGCAAGGAACTGGAGCGTATTGAAACCGAAGCGCAACGTCTGGACAGCATGATCAACGATCTGTTGGTGATGTCCCGTAATCAGCAAAAAAACGCGCTGGTTAGCGAAACCATCAAAGCCAACCAGTTGTGGAGTGAAGTGCTGGATAACGCGGCGTTCGAAGCCGAGCAGATGGGCAAGTCGTTGACGGTTAACTTCCCGCCTGGGCCGTGGCCGCTGTACGGCAATCCGAACGCCCTGGAAAGTGCGCTGGAAAACATTGTTCGTAATGCTCTGCGTTATTCCCATACGAAGATTGAAGTGGGCTTTGCGGTAGATAAAGACGGTATCACCATTACGGTGGACGACGATGGTCCTGGCGTTAGCCCGGAAGATCGCGAACAGATTTTCCGTCCGTTCTATCGGACCGATGAAGCACGCGATCGTGAATCTGGCGGTACAGGATTGGGGCTGGCGATTGTTGAAACCGCCATTCAGCAGCATCGTGGCTGGGTGAAGGCAGAAGACAGCCCGCTGGGCGGTTTACGGCTGGTGATTTGGTTGCCGCTGTATAAGCGGAGTTAAACTCCGCATTTGTAGGCAGGATAAGGCGTTTACGCCGCATCCGGCATTTGAGCAGGATGCCTGATGCGACGCTGATAGCGTCTTATCAGGCCTACACTCCGGGGGTTATTTTCCCCACAACCGGCGGGAAAAATCTTCGATCTTGCCGCTCAGTCGGCGCTTTTGCATCGTCCGCGTCCAGCTTTTCGATAACCCGGCGGCGGAGAGTAAACGGTGATACTGATCGTCATCAAACGGCATATGCCATGCGATGGCGGCAGCCTCCTGCACGGTCACATCGCTGACACGGGAAACCAACTCCAGCGGCGCGTCCGCAGACACTTTCCCTGGCGCTATCACGCTATACAACCACCCCACCTTACCTGTGTTTTGCATCAACTGCGCTATATCGCTGATATCAAAATGGTAATTGAGTTTATAGCAAGGCGAGCGCGGCTGGCTGACCTGAATTAATGCCTCTCCCCAGCGGAAAATATCGCCCATATGAACATTACTTTCCGTGAGACCGTCGGTTGAGAGATTTTCGCCAAACGCAGGCGCAACAAACAACTCCGCCTGTTCCGGAAATTCCCGCACCCAGTAGAGATAGTGCTCACGAGGATAATGACACAGCGCTCTGTCTGGCCCGCCGTGAACCTTTTTCTCCGCCTGCTCGTCACCTTCCAGCCCCAGCTCCGTCAGCATCAACTCACCATCAACCTGGATTTTGGCAATTGCGCTGGGTTTGCCTTCGGGATAAGCCTGAATCTTGCCTGTGTATACATCAACCGGATATCGCATCTGTTCCCTCTCCACGAGAAATTTCCCCATTAGACCATATTTATTTTATGTCAGGCGTGCTGTTTTCGCGGTAAGTATCCAGGCAGGAACTCAATAGCAAACCGGACGAACGTTAGTTCATCCGGCTGTGGGGATTAAGGAAGCAGGTTTATTTCACCGTACCTAAAATTTCGATTTTCGCTGCTCTGGCTTTGACTTTACGTGACCAGATAGAGGTAATAATTGGCACCAGAATCGAAGTCACAATGACCGCCGTCGCTACCAGCGAAGTTGCTGCCGGAGCCATCGGTTTAATAAACGCAGGCACCATTTCTGCAATCAGCACAGGTGTCGCTACCGCGGCCCCTGCGGAACTGGAAGCGGCAATTCCGGCAGTGCCATCGCCACCGCCAATCAATTTATCGGCGATAATCAACGGAATACCGGTCACGATAATTACTGCCACACCCAACAGGATCCCCAGCAAACCAGTCTGGGCAATTACAGTCAAATCAATGGTATTGCCCAGTGCGAAGGCAAAGAATGGAATCAGCGTCTGCACCGCTTTGCTGAAAAATTCTCGTAATTCAGGGTCAAGGTTCCCCAGGGCAAAGCCCACCAGGAACGGTAATACTGCGCCGACGAAAACATGCGGTTCAAACGAGGCAATCCCTGCAGTGCCCAGAATAATCATCGTCATGAGCGGCCCGGACTCCAACGACATCAACACAAATGCCCCAGCTTCTTCTTTTGTGCCGTACTGCTGCATGATGGAAGCGTAAAGTCCGCCATTGGTCATATCCATCGCCGCCACCAGCGCCAGCGTTGAAAGTCCGGCAAAGAATCCAACTTCAACACCATGTTCCGGAATAATGCGCGAGGCAATTGCCGCAACCACCCACGCGACGGCAATTTTTGTTACCACCAGCGTACCGGATTTACGCAATACCGTTCCCGTCGCGCTTAATTTTATTGACGCCCCCATGCAAAAAAACCACACCGCCAGAATGGGCACCGTACCGGTAATCATCCCGTTGGTGAATGATCCAAAATATTTCCCCGCCCCCGGCGAGAAGGTGTGGCACAGTGCGCCAAGGAATAGCGGGACGAGCATCATCCCCCCCGGGATTTTCTCAATCGAGCGTTTTATCTGCATTTCCATCACCTGTCGGCATATTTTTAAGGGCTGATGCGTCATTTCTCAATGGAGCATCAGTGTTGATGGAAACGAAGATAGACATTCATTTAATCAATAAAAGTGATCAAAACCACATCAATTGAAACACTGTTTTATTTTTATCGGATCATTGTTTTTATTTTGAAATTGATCACAAAAAAACCACCGCCGTTGGCGATGGTTCATTTTTTAAGCTGATATGCGGCGTAAACGCCTCATTGCAGCTGGCGGCAAATGATTATTTTTTCGCCGCGAAACGCGCCGCAGCTTCGTCCCAGTTCACCACGTTCCAGAACTCTTTGATGTAGTCCGGGCGGCGGTTCTGGAATTTCAGGTAGTAAGCATGTTCCCACACATCCAGGCCCAGAATCGGGAAGCCGGAAGCGCCAGAAATAGCTTCACCCATCAGCGGAGAATCCTGGTTAGCAGTAGAAACCACCGCCAGTTTATCGCCTTTCAGCACCAGCCATGCCCAGCCGGAACCAAAGCGGGAAGCTGCCGCTTTTTCAAATTCTGCTTTGAAGTTATCAACGGAGCCGAAGTCACGTTCGATAGCCGCTTTCAGGTCACCCTGCAGGGTGGTGCCTTTTTTCAGACCTTTCCAGAACAGGCTGTGGTTAGCGTGACCGCCAGCGTTGTTGCGCAGTACGGTTTTCTTGTCTGCTGGCAGCTGGTCCAGTTTGGTGATCAGCTCTTCAACCGGCAGGTTGGCAAATTCTGGCAGGCTTTCCAGCGCCGCGTTGGCGTTGTTTACGTAGGTCTGATGGTGTTTGGTGTGGTGGATTTCCATGGTCTGCTTATCGAAGTGCGGTTCCAGGGCATCGTAAGCATACGGCAGGGATGGCAGGGTATAGCTCATATTCATCTCCAGTATTGTCGGGCGGCCGATTGTTAATGCCGCGTAAGCAGTTGGTTCATTATAGTTAATTAAATGATATTGAAAATGATTATCAATGCCGTACTTTTCGTAAGGGTATGGTTTTGCAGGAAAATGCCCGAGATGTGAAGCAAATCACCCACTTAATGCCGTGATTGCCAGTAAATCGACAACGGCGGCAACAGGCGAAAGGTTAATCGACAGCACGATTTTTACACTCATCTCGTCGGAGATGTGAAGCGACGAAAAATGATGAGGATAAGAAGATGAGTAACGCGATTACGATGGGGATATTTTGGCATTTGATCGGCGCGGCCAGTGCAGCCTGTTTTTACGCTCCGTTCAAAAAAGTAAAAAAATGGTCATGGGAAACCATGTGGTCAGTCGGTGGGATTGTTTCGTGGATTATTCTGCCGTGGGCCATCAGCGCCCTGTTACTACCGGATTTCTGGGCGTATTACAGCTCGTTTAGTCTCTCTACGCTGCTGCCTGTTTTTCTGTTCGGCGCTATGTGGGGGATCGGTAATATCAACTACGGCCTGACCATGCGTTATCTCGGCATGTCGATGGGAATTGGCATCGCCATTGGCATTACGTTGATTGTCGGTACACTGATGACGCCAATTATCAACGGCAATTTCGATGTGCTGATTAACACCGAAGGCGGACGCATGACGTTGCTCGGCGTTCTGGTGGCGCTGATTGGCGTAGGGATTGTAACTCGAGCCGGGCAGTTGAAAGAGCGCAAAATGGGCATTAAAGCCGAAGAGTTCAACCTGAAAAAAGGGCTGGTGCTGGCGGTGATGTGCGGCATTTTCTCTGCCGGTATGTCTTTTGCGATGAACGCCGCAAAACCGATGCATGAAGCCGCTGCCGCACTGGGCGTCGATCCACTGTATGTCGCTCTGCCAAGCTATGTCATCATCATGGGCGGCGGCGCGATCATCAACCTCGGTTTCTGCTTCATTCGTCTGGCAAAAGTGAAGGATTTGTCGCTAAAAGCCGACTTCTCGCTGGCAAAACCGCTGATCATTCACAATGTGTTACTCTCAGCACTGGGCGGGTTGATGTGGTATCTGCAATTCTTTTTCTATGCCTGGGGCCACGCCCGCATTCCGGCGCAGTATGACTACATCAGTTGGATGCTGCATATGAGTTTCTATGTATTGTGCGGCGGTATCGTCGGGCTGGTGCTGAAAGAGTGGAACAATGCAGGTCGCCGTCCGGTAACGGTGTTGAGCCTCGGTTGTGTGGTGATTATTGTCGCCGCCAACATCGTCGGCATCGGCATGGCGAATTAATCTTTCTGCGAATTGAGATGACGCCACTGGCTGGGCGTCATCCCGGTTTCCCGGGTAAACACCACCGAAAAATAGTTACTATCTTCAAAGCCACATTCGGTCGAAATATCACTGATTAACAGGCGGCTATGCTGGAGAAGATATTGCGCATGACACACTCTGACCTGCCGCAGATATTGATTGATGGTCATTCCAGTCTGCTGGCGAAATTGCTGACGCAAAACGCGCTCACTGCACGATGCCTCATCACAAAATTTATCCAGCGCAAAGGGACTTTTCAGGCTAGCCGCCAGCCGGGTAATCAGCTTATCCAGCAACGTTTCGCTGGATGTTGGCGGCAACGAATCACTGGTGTAACGATGGCGATTCAGCAACATCACCAACTGCCCGAACAGCAACTCAGCCATTTCGTTAGCAAACGACACATGCTGACTACTTTCATGCTCAAGCTGACCGATAACCTGCCGCGCCTGCGCCATCCCCACGCTACCTAAGCGCCAGTGTGGTTGCCCTGCGCTGGCGCTAAATCCCGGAATCGCTCCCTGCCAGTCAAGATTCAGCTTCAGCCGCTCCGGGCAATAAATAATATTCTGCAAAACCAGATCGTTAACGGAAGCGTAGGAGTGTTTATCGTCAGCATGAATGTAAAAGAGATCGCCACGGGTAATGCGATAAGGGCGATCGTTGAGTACATGCAGACCATTACCGCGCCAGACAATCACCAGCTCACAAAAATCATGTGTATGTTCGGCAAAAACATCTTGCGGATAACGGTCAGCCACAGCGACTGCCTGCTGGTCGCTGGCAAAAAAATCATCTTTGAGAAGTTTTAACTGATGCGCCACCGTGGCTACCTCGGCCAGAGAACGAAGTTGATTATTCGCAATATGGCGTACAAATACGTTGAGAAGATTCGCGTTATTGCAGAAAACCATCCCGTCCCTGACGAATATCACGCGGTGACCAGTTAAACTCTCGGCGAAAAAGCGTCGAAAAGTGGTTACTGTCGCTGAATCCACAGCGATAGGCGATATCAGTAACGCTGGCCTCGCTGTGGCGTAGTAGATGTCGGGCTTTCATCAGTCGCAGGCGGTTCAGGTAACGCTGAGGCGTCAGTCCCGTTTGCTGCTTAAGCTGCCGATGTAGCGTACGCAGCGAAAGAGAAAATTGCTCCGCCACGGCATCCCAATTCACCTCATCGGCAAAATGGTCCTCCAGCCAGGCCAGAAGCAAGTTGAGACGTGATGCGCTGTTTTCCAGGTTCTCCTGCAAACTGCTTTTACGCAGCAAGAGCAGTAATTGCATAAACAAGATCTCGCGACTGGCGGTCGAGGGTAAATCATTTTCCCCTTCCTGCTGTTCCATCTGTGCAACCAGCTGTCGCACCTGCTGCAATACGCTGTGGTTAACGCGCCAGTGGGAAGGATACTGCCCATCCAGCTCTTGTGGCAGCAACTGATTCAGCCCGGCGAGAAACTGAAATCGATCCGGCGAGCGATACAGCACATTAGTCAGACACAGATTATCGGTATGTTCATACAGATGCCGATCATGGTCGCGCACAAAACAGACCGTGCCACCGGTGATGGTATAGGGCTGCCCATTAAACACATGAATACCCGTGCCATGTTCGACAATCACAATTTCATGAAAATCATGATGATGTTCAGGAAAATCCGCCTGCGGGAGCCGGGGTTCTATCGCCACGGACGCGTTACCAGACGGAAAAAAATCCACACTATGTAATACGGTCATACTGGCCTCCTGATGTCGTCAACACGGCGAAATAGTAATCACGAGGTCAGGTTCTTACCTTAAATTTTCGACGGGAAACCACGTAAAAAACGTCGATTTTTCAAGATACAGCATGAATTTTCAGGAAATGCGGTGAGCATCACACCACCACAATTCAGCAATTTGTGAACATCATCACGTTCATCTTTCCCTGGTTGCCAATGGCCCATTTTCCTGTCAGTAGCGAGAAGGTCGCGAATTCAGGCGCTTTTTAGACTGGTCGTAATGAAATTCAGCAGGATCACATTATGACCTTTCGCAATTGTGTCGCCGTCGATCTCGGCGCATCCAGTGGGCGCGTGATGCTGGCGCGTTACGAGCGTGAATGCCGCAGCCTGACGCTGCGCGAAATCCATCGTTTTAAAAATGGGCTGCATAGCCAGAACGGTTATGTCACCTGGAATGTGGATAGCCTGGAAAGTGCCATTCGCCTTGGATTAAACAAGGTGTGCGAGGAAGGGATTCGTATCGATAGCATTGGGATTGATACCTGGGGCGTGGACTTTGTGCTGCTCGACCAACAGGGTCAGCGTGTGGGCCTGCCCGTTGCTTATCGCGATAGCCGCTCCAATGGCCTAATGGCGCAGGCACAGCAACAACTCGGCAAACGCGATATTTATCAACGTAGCGGCATCCAGTTTCTGCCCTTCAATACGCTTTATCAACTGCGTGCGCTGACGGAGCAACAACCTGAACTTATTCCACACATTGCTCACGCTCTGCTGATGCCGGATTACTTCAGCTATCGCCTGACCGGCAAGATGAACTGGGAGTACACCAATGCCACCACCACACAACTGGTCAATATCAATAGCGACGACTGGGACGAGTCGCTACTGGCGTGGAGCGGGGCCAACAAAGCCTGGTTTGGTCGCCCGACGCATCCGGGTAATGTCATTGGGCACTGGATTTGCCCGCAGGGTAATGAGATTCCGGTGGTCGCCGTTGCCAGCCATGATACCGCCAGCGCGGTTATCGCCTCGCCGTTAAACGGTTCACGCGCCGCTTATCTCTCTTCTGGCACCTGGTCATTGATGGGCTTCGAAAGCCAGACGCCATTTACCAATGACACGGCGCTGGCAGCCAACATCACCAATGAAGGCGGGGCGGAAGGTCGCTATCGGGTGCTGAAAAATATTATGGGCTTATGGCTGCTTCAGCGAGTGCTTCAGGAACGGCAAATCAACGATCTCCCGGCGCTTATCGCCGCGACACAGGCACTTCCGGCCTGTCGCTTCATCATCAATCCCAATGACGATCGCTTTATTAATCCTGAAGCGATGTGCAGCGAAATTCAGGCTGCGTGTCGGGAAACGGCGCAACCGATCCCGGAAAGTGATGCTGAACTGGCGCGCTGTATTTTCGACAGTCTGGCGCTGCTGTATGCCGATGTGTTGCATGAGCTGGCGCAGCTGCGCGGTGAAGATTTCTCGCAACTGCATATTGTCGGCGGCGGCTGCCAGAACACGCTGCTCAACCAGCTATGCGCCGATGCCTGCGGTATTCGGGTGATCGCCGGGCCTGTTGAAGCCTCAACGCTCGGCAATATCGGCATCCAGTTAATGACGCTGGATGAACTCAACAATGTGGATGATTTCCGTCAGGTCGTCAGCACCACCGCGAATCTGACCACCTTTACCCCTAATCCTGACAGTGAAATTGCCCACTATGTGGCGCAGATTCACTCTACACGACAGACAAAGGAGCTTTGCGCATGACCACTCAACTGGAACAGGCCTGGGAGCTGGCGAAACAGCGTTTCGCGGCGGTGGGGATTGATGTCGAGGAGGCGCTGCGCCAACTTGATCGTTTACCCGTTTCAATGCACTGCTGGCAGGGCGATGATGTTTCCGGTTTTGAAAACCCGGAAGGTTCGCTGACCGGTGGGATTCAAGCTACTGGTAATTATCCGGGCAAAGCGCGTAATGCCAGTGAGCTACGTACCGATCTGGAACAGGCTATGCGGCTGATTCCGGGGCCGAAACGGCTTAATTT
>NZ_CAOLGM010000046.1:0-32294 GCF_948475835.1 uncultured Escherichia sp.
ACGCGGATGAGGCGTTAACAGCGCATTCGGCAAGATAAATCGCACGTTGTCAGCAACTGTAACGCAGAAGGTTATCCTTCTGCGTTTTTGTTTAATTAGCTGTTAGCAACGCAAACTGTTTCAGGTTGTTTTCTGGCTGACATAAACACCAGCAATAATGCCAGTCCCGCGACAATCGCTCCCATCACCGGCACAAAGCTGTATCCCAGCCCAGCGGAAATTACCGCACCACCAGCAGCTGCTCCCAGCGCATTTCCAAGATTAAAGGCACCAATATTGACTGATGAAGACAGACCTGGCGCTTCACTGGCGACACGCATCACGCGCATCTGTAACGGCGGTACGACCGCAAAGGTTGCTGCGCCCCACACCACCATGCTAATAGCTGCGCCGAACTCATTGCGGGCCAGGAACGGGATTGCCAGCATAATCACCATCAACAACAACAAAAAGCCTTTCAACGTGCCGTTAACTGAACGATCTGCCAGTTTGCCGCCGAGATAGTTACCGATAGAGAATCCGACACCAATCAGCACCAGCATTGCCGTGACGAACACCGGTGTTGCGTGGGTAATACTTTGCAGTACCGGAGAGATATAGGTGTAGAGAGTAAACATTGCACCAGCTCCCAGTACCGTCGTCAGCAATGCAGACAGCACCTGCGGACGCATTAATACCGCCAGCTCTTTTTTCACTTCAGGTCGTGCCCCTGCACCACCTTTAGGTAATGAGAAGAACAGACTTACCATTGAAATCACTCCCAGCCCCGCCGTTGCCAGAAATGACATCCGCCAGCCGATGGTTTCACCCAACCAGGTCGCCGCCGGCACGCCACCGATATTTGCCAGGGTTAACCCCATAAACATAGTGGCAACTGCGCTGGCCTGTTTATGTTTTGGCACCACGCTTGCGGCCACGACTGAACCCAAACCAAAAAATGCTCCGTGATTCAGGCTGGTCAAAATGCGTGAAAGCATCAGGGTCATATAATCCGGCGCGATGGCGGAAAGTACGTTGCCGAGCGTGAAAATTGCCATCAGGAAAATCAACGCACTGCGGCGGGCACGATGAGAAAGTAGAAGCGTCATCAGCGGCGCGCCCACCATTACGCCAACTGCATAGGCACTGATTAACATTCCGGCAGCGGGAATCGAGACATCCACACCGCGCGCAATGACGGGCAACAAACCCATTGGCGAGAACTCCGTTGTCCCGATACCAAACGCGCCAATCGCCAGCGCCAGCAACGGATAGTTAATTTTCATGCCTTATCTCCACCTCTTCGCGTCATTACGCGATATTCATTAAAGTGGCGAAAGCATGACAGCAATCACAAAAAAATGAAAATAACAAAAAGAGAAAACACTTTTGCCATTTTGCTAACAAACAGGAAGGAGATGCGAGGGAGAACGCGCTCCCTCGAGAGGAAATCAGTGCAGCGCGGCAGTCAAACCCACGGCCACGATCAAACCGAGGACGATAATCGTTGTTACCAGTGAAAATTTAAGGTCGGTGCTCATCAAGTTTTCTCCTTTTTTATTACCACACAAAAAGTGATATTACGCATTTTTACACACTGTGATGAAAAAATCTCCCGTCATTTATAATGATAAGTGTTTTTACCACTTCCCCTTTTCGTCAAGATCGGCCAAAATTCCACGCTTACACTATTTGCGTACTGGCCATTGACCCCTTCCTGACGCTCCGTGTCGTTTTTCCGGCGTACCGCAACACTTTTGTTGTGCGTAAGGTGTGTAAAGGCAAACGTTTACCTTGCGATTTTGCAGGAGCTGAAGTTAGGGTCTGGAGTGAAATGGAATGGCAACAATAAAAGATGTAGCGAAACGAGCAAACGTTTCCACTACAACTGTGTCACACGTAATCAACAAAACACGTTTCGTCGCTGAAGAAACGCGCAACGCCGTGTGGGCAGCGATTAAAGAATTACACTACTCCCCTAGCGCGGTGGCGCGTAGCCTGAAGGTTAACCACACCAAGTCTATCGGTTTGCTGGCGACCAGCAGCGAAGCGGCCTATTTTGCCGAGATCATTGAAGCGGTTGAAAAAAATTGCTTCCAGAAAGGTTACACCCTGATTCTGGGTAATGCGTGGAACAATCTTGAGAAACAGCGGGCTTATCTGTCGATGATGGCGCAAAAACGCGTCGATGGTCTGCTGGTGATGTGTTCTGAGTACCCAGAGCCGTTGCTGGCGATGCTGGAAGAGTATCGCCATATCCCAATGGTGGTGATGGACTGGGGTGAAGCAAAAGCTGACTTCACCGATGCGGTCATTGATAACGCGTTCGAAGGCGGCTACATGGCCGGGCGTTATCTGATTGAACGCGGTCACCGCGAAATCGGCGTCATCCCCGGCCCGCTGGAACGTAACACCGGCGCAGGCCGCCTTGCCGGTTTTATGAAGGCGATGGAAGAAGCGATGATCAAGGTGCCGGAAAGCTGGATTGTTCAGGGTGACTTTGAACCCGAATCTGGTTATCGCGCCATGCAGCAAATACTGTCGCAGCCGCATCGCCCTACTGCCGTCTTCTGTGGTGGCGATATCATGGCAATGGGCGCACTTTGTGCTGCTGATGAAATGGGTCTGCGCGTCCCGCAGGATGTTTCGCTGATCGGTTATGATAACGTGCGCAACGCCCGCTATTTTACGCCGGCGCTGACCACGATCCACCAGCCAAAAGATTCGCTGGGTGAAACAGCGTTCAACATGCTGTTGGATCGTATCGTCAACAAACGTGAAGAACCGCAGTCCATTGAAGTGCATCCGCGCTTGATTGAACGCCGCTCCGTGGCTGACGGCCCGTTCCGCGACTATCGTCGTTAATCACCCGTTGCGGGAGTCTCTTCCGGCTCCCGCAGCCACTCCTTATTCAGCGTCTCACTATCGCCGAGATACTCAAGCAGCCAGGTTAACGCAGGCGACATATCATTTTGCTGCCATGTCAGACAACATGCCGAATCCGGGAAGGGGTTTTCCAATTCAAGTGCTACCCACTTCCCCTCATTAAGCCACGGTTTGGCGAAATGTGTTGGCACCATCCCTATGCATAATCCTGCCGAGATACAGGTTGCCGATGATTCCCAGTCAGGCACGACAACTCTTTTTTGGTTATCCAGCAACCAGGTAATACGTTTAGGTAGCGTTCGCGAGGTGTCTTCGCGCACCAACGACGGCCAGTTGCGCAACGTATCATCGCTGAATGGGCCATCCATCAACGCCAGCGGGTGGTGGCTGGCAACAACGCAACTCCAGCTTAGCATCCCCATATCCCGGAAGGCATAACGACCGCCTACCGGAATCGCGCGTGTTGCGCCAATCGCCAGTTCCACGCGCCCGTCGGAAAGCGCATCCCAGACACCGTTGAACACTTCCTGAAAGACAAGAAGTTCGACATCATCAAAATGGCGATAAAAATCAACGATCATCTGCCGTGTACGTTCTGGCCTGACAATATTATCCACTGCGATAGCTAACTGACCGCGCCAGCCGTTCGCTATCTGCTGACATTGCTGGCGGGTGATCTGCATTTTTTTGACAACAGAGCGCCCTTCTTTGAGAAACCACGCTCCAGCAGCGGTCAGCTCCACATCACGGTGCCGTCGTTCAAAGAGCGGCACCGCCAGCCACTCTTCCAGCTGACGCACGGTATAGCTGACCGCAGAAGGAACGCGATGCAGCTCCTGTGCCGCAGCGCTAAAACTACCATTACGCGCTACCGCATCAACAACTTCGAGTGAATATTCTGACCACATAGTCTGCCTGCAAAATTTTTGAAACCAGTCATCAAATATTACCGTTTCACAACACTAATTTCACTCCCTACACTTTGCGGCGGTGTTTAATTGAGAGATTTAGAGAATATACATGCAACCTGGGAAAAGATTTTTAGTCTGGCTGGCGGGTTTGAGCGTACTCGGTTTTCTGGCAACCGATATGTATCTGCCTGCTTTCGCCGCCATACAGGCCGACCTGCAAACGCCTGCGTCTGCTGTCAGTGCCAGCCTTAGTCTGTTCCTTGCCGGTTTTGCCGCAGCCCAGCTTCTGTGGGGGCCACTCTCCGACCGTTATGGTCGTAAACCGGTGTTATTAATCGGCCTGACAATTTTTGCGTTAGGTAGTCTGGGGATGCTGTGGGTAGAAAACGCCGCTACGCTGCTGGTATTGCGTTTTGTACAGGCTGTGGGTGTCTGCGCCGCGGCGGTTATCTGGCAAGCGTTAGTGACGGATTATTATCCTTCACAGAAAGTTAACCGAATTTTTGCGACCATCATGCCGCTGGTGGGTCTATCTCCGGCCCTGGCTCCTCTGTTAGGAAGCTGGCTGCTGGTCCATTTTTCCTGGCAGGCGATTTTCGCCACCCTGTTTGCCATTACCGTGGTGCTGATTCTGCCTATTTTCTGGCTCAAACCCACGACGAAGGCCCGTAACAATAGTCAGGATGGTCTGACCTTTACCGACCTGCTACGTTCTAAAACCTATCGCGGCAACGTGCTGATATACGCGGCCTGTTCAGCCAGTTTTTTTGCATGGCTGACCGGTTCACCGTTCATCCTTAGTGAAATGGGCTACAGCCCGGCAGTTATTGGTTTAAGTTATGTCCCGCAAACTATCGCGTTTCTGATTGGTGGTTATGGCTGTCGCGCCGCGCTGCAGAAATGGCAAGGCAAGCAGTTATTACCGTGGTTGCTGGTGCTGTTTGCAGTCAGCGTCATTGCGACCTGGGCTGCAGGCTTCATTAGCCATGTGTCGCTGGTCGAAATCCTGATCCCATTCTGTGTGATGGCGATTGCCAATGGCGCGATCTACCCGATTGTTGTCGCCCAGGCGCTGCGTCCCTTCCCACACGCAACTGGTCGCGCCGCAGCATTGCAGAACACTCTACAACTGGGTCTGTGCTTCCTCGCAAGTCTGGTAGTTTCCTGGCTGATCAGTATCAGCACGCCATTGCTCACCACCACCAGCGTGATGTTATCAACAGTAGTGCTGGTCGCTCTGGGTTACATGATGCAACGTTGTGAAGAAGTTGGCTGCCAGAATCATGGCAATGCCGAAGTCGCTCATAGCGAATCACACTGATCTATATCGATATACTTATACTTAGGCTGCTAACAAAATTTTGTTGTATGATTGAAATTAGCGGCCTATACTAATTTCGAGTTGTTAAAGCTACGATAAATATTATGTTTTTACGGGGACAGGATCGTTCCCGACTCACTATGGATGGTCATTTCGGCAAAGGTTCCTCCTTTCCCTCTGTTCTACGTCGGATTATAGACTCGCGGTTTTTTCTGCGAGATTTCTCACAAAGCCCAAAAAGCGTCTACGCTGTTTTAAGGTTCTGATCACCGACCAGTGATGGAGAAACTATGAGTTCATCGTGTATAGAAGAAGTCAGTGTACCGGATGACAACTGGTACCGTATCGCCAACGAATTACTTAGCCGTGCCGGTATAGCCATTAACGGTTCTGCCCCGGCGGATATTCGTGTGAAAAACCCCGATTTTTTTAAACGCGTTCTGCAAGAAGGCTCTTTGGGGTTAGGCGAAAGTTATATGGATGGCTGGTGGGAATGTGACCGACTGGATATGTTTTTTAGCAAAGTCTTACGCGCAGGTCTCGAGAACCAACTCCCCCATCATTTCAAAGACACGCTGCGTATTGCCAGCGCTCGTCTCTTCAATCTGCAGAGTAAAAAACGTGCCTGGATAGTCGGCAAGGAGCATTACGATTTGGGTAATGACTTGTTCAGCCGCATGCTTGATCCCTTCATGCAATATTCCTGCGCTTACTGGAAAGATGCCGATAATCTGGAATCTGCCCAGCAGGCGAAGCTCAAAATGATTTGTGAAAAATTGCAGTTAAAACCAGGGATGCGCGTACTGGATATTGGCTGCGGCTGGGGCGGACTGGCGCACTACATGGCATCTAACTATGACGTAAGCGTGGTCGGCGTCACCATTTCTGCCGAACAGCAAAAAATGGCTCAGGAACGCTGTGAAGGCCTGGATGTCACCATTTTGCTGCAAGATTATCGTGACCTGAACGACCAGTTTGATCGTATTGTTTCTGTGGGGATGTTCGAGCACGTCGGACCGAAAAATTACGATACCTATTTTGCGGTGGTGGATCGTAATTTGAAACCGGAAGGTATATTCCTGCTCCATACTATCGGTTCGAAAAAAACCGATCTGAATGTTGATCCCTGGATTAATAAATATATTTTTCCGAACGGTTGCCTGCCCTCTGTACGCCAGATTGCTCAATCCAGCGAACCCCACTTCGTGATGGAAGACTGGCATAACTTCGGTGCTGATTACGATACTACGTTGATGGCGTGGTATGAACGATTCCTCGCCGCATGGCCAGAAATTGCGGATAACTACAGTGAACGCTTTAAACGAATGTTTACCTATTATCTGAATGCCTGTGCAGGTGCTTTCCGCGCCCGTGATATTCAGCTCTGGCAGGTCGTGTTCTCACGCGGTGTTGAAAACGGCCTTCGAGTCGCTCGCTAAAGGCTATTCTATCGCCCCCTCTCCGGGGGCGATTTCAGATCAGGCTTCTGTACCTGGTTGATTCATGGCATTTTCTCGTGCCGCCAGCACACGTTCTACCGTATCTACCACTGCCTGAGTTTGTGGATCAATTTCAATGTTGACGCGTGCGCCGAGTTTTTTCTTCCCAAGAGTCGTGCGTTCCAGAGTTTCCGGAATTAAATGGACGCAAAAACGCGTTGGCGTGACTTCGCCGACGGTCAGGCTAATACCGTCGATGCCAATAAATCCTTTGTACAGGATATATTTCATCAACTGACTATCCTGGACTTTAAACCAGATCTGGCGATTATTTTCCGAGGTTAATATTTTCGCCACTTCAGCGGTGGTCATAATATGACCTGACATTAAGTGTCCGCCAATTTCATCACTGAATTTCGCCGCACGCTCAACGTTTACCCAATCCCCCACTTTTAAATCGCCAAGATTGGTAATGCGTAACGTTTCTTTCATCAGGTCAAAACTGACATGGTTGCCGTTAATTTCCGTCACGGTCAGGCAGCAACCGTTATGCGCCACGGAAGCACCTGTTTCCAGGCCGTCCAGCATGTGGTCGGGTAACTCCACCACATGCGTACGAAAATTTGGTTTCTCGTCAATCGACACCAGTTTTGCGGTGCCCTGTACAATCCCCGTAAACATACTTACAACTCCTGAAATCAGTTAAGACATTCTGTTCAGCACAATAGCAGGTGGCAAACGCCCTTACCAGTGAAGGGGTAAGAATGACTATTTTTTCACTGGAGAATTAATAAATCCTCGCTACAATAGACTGAATTTCCCCTGCTTCTTCTTTTTGCTGCCCATTCAGGCGGCTTTTTAGTCTCTCATATAACTACAAATAAAAGGTGTTCACGTGCAGAAGTATATCAGTGAAGCGCGTCTGTTATTAGCATTAGCAATCCCGGTGATTCTCGCGCAAATCGCCCAAACTGCGATGGGTTTTGTCGATACCGTGATGGCGGGCGGCTATAGTGCCACCGACATGGCGGCGGTCGCTATCGGTACTTCTATCTGGCTTCCGGCGATCCTCTTTGGTCACGGACTGCTGCTGGCATTAACGCCGGTTATCGCGCAATTAAATGGTTCCGGTCGACGTGAGCGCATTGCGCATCAGGTGCGACAAGGTTTCTGGCTGGCAGGTTTTGTTTCCGTTCTCATTATGCTTGTGCTGTGGAATGCAGGTTACATTATCCGCTCCATGGAAAACATCGATCCGGCTCTGGCGGACAAAGCCGTGGGTTATCTGCGTGCGTTGTTGTGGGGCGCGCCGGGCTATCTGTTCTTCCAGGTTGCCCGTAACCAATGTGAAGGTCTGGCAAAAACCAAGCCGGGTATGGTAATGGGCTTTATCGGCCTGCTGGTGAACATTCCGGTGAACTATATCTTTATTTATGGTCATTTCGGTATGCCTGAGCTCGGTGGCGTTGGTTGTGGCGTGGCTACTGCGGCGGTGTATTGGGTCATGTTCCTTGCCATGGTTTCTTACATTAAACGCGCCCGCTCCATGCGCGATATTCGTAACGAAAAAGGCACCGCGAAACCCGATCCTGCGGTTATGAAACGACTGATTCAACTCGGTTTGCCGATTGCGCTGGCACTATTCTTTGAAGTGACACTGTTTGCCGTCGTGGCTCTGTTAGTGTCTCCGCTCGGTATTGTTGATGTCGCAGGACACCAGATTGCCCTGAACTTTAGTTCACTGATGTTTGTGCTTCCAATGTCGCTGGCGGCAGCGGTAACTATCCGCGTAGGTTATCGTCTGGGTCAGGGCTCAACGCTGGATGCGCAAACCGCTGCGCGGACCGGGCTTATGGTGGGTGTCTGTATGGCAACCCTGACGGCCATATTCACGGTTTCACTGCGGGAGCAAATCGCCCTGTTGTACAACGACAATCCCGAGGTTGTAACGCTGGCTGCGCATTTGATGTTGCTGGCGGCGGTATATCAGATTTCTGACTCAATCCAGGTGATTGGCAGTGGGATTTTGCGTGGTTATAAAGATACGCGTTCCATTTTCTATATCACCTTTACGGCTTACTGGGTGCTGGGCTTGCCAAGCGGCTATATTCTGGCACTGACCGATCTGGTCGTTAAACCTATGGGGCCAGCAGGCTTCTGGATAGGCTTTATTATTGGCCTGACGTCGGCAGCCATTATGATGATGCTGCGTATGCGGTTCCTGCAACGTCTGCCGTCAGTTATCATTCTGCAACGAGCATCCCGCTAATAAAGACAAGGCGCAACCTTCACGGGTTGCGCCTGTGTTTTTACGCAGGCTGGAGCGTTGCGCCAATCCCGTCTTCGTCTGGCTGTAATTTCAGAGCGTTGCACAGAGTTTGCCGACTGGCATCTGTTATCTCAACGTGTATATCCCCGGTAACTTCCCCTTTCACATTGATGAAGTCAGGTGAGATTTCTTTCGCACTGGTTTGCAGGCAAATCGCTCCCTCTCCGCGCAGGCGTTTCACTTTCAGTTGCACATGCGTTGCCGCACCAGTGATCAGCCACAGTTTTCCGCCGTTCAGATTGATGTTACCAACACTAAAAGTGACACTGTCACCTTTTACCGTACTGCCGTCGAGAATCAACACACCGCCCTGCTGTACAGTAATCGTTGATTGTTGCAGATCTGCGCCATAGCCAATAATCATTGAAGCGCCGTCCAGTAATGCAACACTCCCGGTCAGTTCAACCGGTGCGCGATCTTCCTCTACGACAAAATTTTCGTCCGCGCTGGTGGGTGACAAAAGGATCACTGTTCCACCTTGTATTACCGCATTTTCCAGCGTACCGGCATGCACTTCAGCCCGACCACCCACATTCACGGACAGGTTTTGCGTCTTACCGGAACTGTAGAGCTGAAGGCCATCCGTCCCCAGACGATAAATGGATCCATTCTCAACAATAGTGTCAGAGTCTTCACCACCGAGATTATTCATGGTGCCACCAGCAAGCAACGTATCACTGGCTTTCCCGGCCAGCATAAAAACGCCGCCCTGATTAATCTCACAATTGCTGGCTTCCCCACCTGGATACACCAACAATTCACCACCTTCATCTACCACGACCGCTGAGGTTGTCCCATTAACCAACAGGCCGCCCTCTTGATCGAGAATGATTTTTTCCGCGCGATGTCCTTCCAGTACACGCAGGTTACCGCCATTTTCCAGCAACAAACCGCAGGCATAACCCTGATCAACGCTGAATTCACCTTCGGGATGGCGGCCATTAACCGTAGCGAGCGTAGAGAGACTAATTGCGCCTCCCTCGGACTGAACAATATCTGTGGCAATGGCACCGTCGCTGACCGATAGCGTGCCATTGTTACCGTACTGTGTGCATTTGGCGATCCCACCGGTTGCCACTTTCAACCAGCCAGCCCCCGTGACCACGGTATTTTCGGCTCTTCCGCCAGCTTCAACAATCAACTCGCCTTCAGTAAGTTGCGTCGCGCCAATGACCTCGCCGGTCTTAACAATTTGCACATTCCCGTCGCTCATCAAGTTTTTCGCATCAGATCCCATGATTTATTCCTTTGCTGCATCTGTGTGCCTTTATTGCTACCTAAGTGTAAAGGCTACGGAGGATTTATCCACGACAGATTTGAGATGGTGGCAAACAACTCTGTTTAAACTCTGATACACGAATTATTGGGTTGTATCAGATGTAAATGCGATCCTGAATAAAAATCGCCCTTGCAAATCAACAAAATATAGCCAATTTGCTTAAAAGCTCTGCAAACGGTCGAAATAGCGCAGAAAATTACGTTTTGCCTCTTGCCACCTTCCCACTCTGCCGCTAATATTCGTCCCCGTTGTCACCTACAACGTTGCGTTCATAGCTCAGTTGGTTAGAGCACCACCTTGACATGGTGGGGGTCGTTGGTTCGAGTCCAATTGAACGCACCATCCTGCGTCCGTAGCTCAGTTGGTTAGAGCACCACCTTGACATGGTGGGGGTCGGTGGTTCGAGTCCACTCGGACGCACCAGATTTTCTTAATCTGGTCTTCTCCTTTTTCCCTCTGTTTCTTCTCTGTATCCAATACGTTAAAAGATTTACACTGTCTTCGTATGCGTTATCAGAAGGAGAATCGCTATGGCAACTTTGTTACAACTTCATTTTGCTTTCAATGGCCCATTTGGCGACGCAATGGCTGAGCAGCTTAAACCGCTTGCTGAGTCGATTAATCAGGAACCTGGTTTTCTGTGGAAGGTATGGACCGAAAGTGAAAAGAACCACGAAGCCGGTGGGATCTACCTTTTCACTGATGAAAAAAGCGCCCTTGCCTATCTGGAAAAACACACTGCCCGACTGAAAAATCTCGGCGTTGAGGAAGTTGTCGCCAAAGTTTTCGATGTCAATGAGCCACTGAGTCAAATCAATCAGGCAAAACTCGCCTGACAGAATTTAATCAAGGGCGGTTAGCGCCCTTTTCATCCCTGTCTGAAATTTCTCAAATTCTAAAAATCTCAACCAAACTTATCTGATAACACTAAATTCGAAAGAATGCGTACAGGTAAGTAACAATGAAAAAAATTGCTATTGTGGGTGCCGGGCCTACGGGGATCTACACCTTATTCTCGCTTCTACAGCAACAAACTCCACTTTCTATTTCTATCTTCGAGCAGGCTGACGAGGCCGGTGTCGGGATGCCATACAGTGATGAGGAAAACTCAAAAATGATGCTGGCAAATATTGCCAGTATTGAAATACCGCCGATTAATTGTACGTATCTCGAATGGCTACAAAAGCAAGAAGCCAGCCATCTCCAGCGTTATGGCGTTAAAAAAGAAACCTTGCACGATCGTCAGTTTTTACCGCGAATTCTGCTGGGCGAATATTTCCGCGATCAATTTTTACGATTAGTAGACCAGGCACGACAGCAAAAATTTGCAGTGGCTGTTTATGAATCATGCCAGGTTACCGATCTGCAAATTACAAATGCTGGCGTCATGCTCGCTACAAATCAGGATTTACCCAGCGAGACGTTTGATTTAGCGGTGATTGCCACGGGTCACGTCTGGCCTGATGAAGAAGAAGCAACCAGAACGTATTTTCCCAGTCCGTGGTCAGGCCTGATGGAAGCAAAGGTCGATGCGTGTAACGTGGGTATTATGGGAACATCCTTGAGCGGACTGGATGCGGCAATGGCAGTGGCTATTCAGCATGGTTCGTTCATTGAAGATGATAAACAACACGTCGTTTTTAACCGCGATAACGCAAGTGAAAAGCTAAATATTACGTTGATGTCGCGCACGGGTATTTTACCCGAAGCCGATTTCTATTGCCCTATTCCCTACGAGCCCTTACACATCGTCACCGATCAGGCATTAAATGCTGAGATTCAAAAAGGTGAAGAGGGCCTTTTGGATCGGGTATTTAGATTGATAGTAGAGGAAATCAAGTTTGCTGATCCAGACTGGAGCCAACGCATAGCCTTAGAGAGCCTGAATGTCGATTCCTTTGCTCAAGCCTGGTTTGCCGAGCGCAAACAACGCGACCCATTTGACTGGGCAGAAAAAAATCTCCAGGAAGTCGAACGCAATAAACGAGAAAAACATACTGTTCCCTGGCGTTATGTCATTCTGCGCCTGCATGAAGCCGTACAGGAAATTGTTCCTCATCTGAATGAACACGACCATAAACGGTTCAGTAAAGGCCTTGCCAGGGTTTTCATCGATAATTATGCGGCAATCCCTTCAGAGTCTATTCGTCGCCTACTTGCCTTACGTGAAGCGGGAATCATTCATATTCTCGCCCTCGGTGAAGACTACAAAATGGAAATTAATGAGTCGCGCACCGTCCTGAAAACGGAAGACAACAGCTACTCGTTTGACGTTTTTATTGATGCCCGCGGACAGCGTCCGCTTAAAGTGAAAGATATTCCTTTCCCTGGGCTACGCGAGCAATTACAGAAAACAGGGGATGAAATCCCTGATGTTGGCGAAGATTATACGTTACAGCAACCCGAAGATATTCGTGGACGCGTAGCGTTCGGCGCGTTGCCCTGGTTGATGCACGACCAGCCTTTCGTTCAGGGACTTACGGCATGTGCAGAAATTGGTGAGGCGATGGCTCGGGCGGTCGTAAAGCCTGCATCCCGTGCTCGTCGGCGTCTTTCGTTTGATTAAAGGTAAAGCTATCAGCACTCAACAAACTGATGCTGTTCATTAAGACGATAGCGGACTCCGGTTCGAATATTGTTTTCACCTTCAATGGCGACGGCGAAGCGAACTCTTTCGCCGTCATGATATGCCAGTGCGGCGCTTCCCCCTGGCCCGAGAATAATTGAGTCGACCACGCCCGTGCTCACTACCGTTGAATTTTCACCGCTGGCAATGATGTGTACATTGTCGCCGCTGTTGGCAATTCTGGCGTTTGCGCCAAAGCTGGCGATTTGCACCAGGTCACCATTACTGGCGACATGACACCGTTCACCCAATGTACAAACGCGTACTCGCATTCCGGTATTCGCAATCCGACTACTATCTCCAGCGCTGCTTATCCGCGAAGAATTACCGGTTACAGCAACCCGTGCGCGTTCACCGGAGCTGCCAATGTGACTGTTAAAGCCGACACTTCCAATCCGCACGCTATAACCCATACTGGCAATTTGCGCGGCATACCCAGCGGTTGCGATTCGGGCGTTATCCTCACAACAGCCGATGCGAGCATGATCGTCGCTGCGGGCAAACTGACTGCAAAATGGTATCTCTCCGGGGTCTGTGGCCAGTTTTTGCATAGAGGAAACTTCCTGATGCGCGAAGTTTTCATCCGCCAGCCATTTTTTCCACGCATACTCAACCAGACTCTCCGCCCAGTCCGTATATCCTTCCTCAATCAGTGCATGATGAATATCGGCATAACTACCGCCGCGTGGGAAATGGCGCAGGAACCAGCGATACATCACCGCTCCGATACGCCATTCTCGCAGGTCTGCTCGTGTAATGATCATTCGTTAGTGCCGGTGATAGCCATCGACCATGCTTTTAAAGGTTTCGTGTGGCGTACGCCCCGTGGTGCAAAGATAAAGATGACCGAAGATAAAAAAGAGGCTTATAAATGCCAGAGCAAAATGCGCCTGCAATAACCAGTATCTTACGCCAGGAAACACATCTCCCACGGCTTGCGGATAGAGACACAGCAGCCCCGTCAATAGTAACAACGGCAGCAATCCATACATAACACCAACATAGGCGACCTGCTGTAAGGGATTAAATTTAGACTGGGTTGTTGCCGGGAAAGGATGTTCTTCCCCCTGCATAATGCCAAACAAATAAAATCGCGTTTGTTTTGCCGCTCGCTCCAGCCACCCCTGACGACGAATGCGATAGTGGTGACCATTACCCCCAACGGCATTGATCAGCACAAAGCCGAGCCAGCATGCGAGTAACAAAAATCCGCAAACTTCATGCACCGCAACCAGACTTTTAACCGCAGTTGCGCCCACCAGCGCAAAGTGATTTATCAGCCCACTTGCCAGCAACAATACAAAGAGTAACGCATTCGACCAGTGCCATAATCTGACCGCTTTGCAGTAAAGATAAATCTTCTCACCATAATCGGTGACTGATTTCTTCACGCCACGAGCACGAAGCAAGGCATGCAGCCCCAGCACCAACCACATCCCAACCAGCAATACTCCGGCAATGATCAACCACACCGGCCAAAATTCGGGAGTGAACTGTGGCACATAGTTCGCTAACTGGCTCTGAAACTGTTCAGCATGTTGCGACGGGTTCATACATTTTCCTTTTTAATCAAATGTTGACCGAACCGGCGATACAGATGCGGTTTCCCGGCACCAGGTAGCTGATATTGATAGTATTTATTTTGCTGCAACCACGCCTGAATTTCTGGGCTATCTTCGCGACCAAAGATCAATGCGTGTTCCGGGCAGGCGCTGACGCAAATGGGCGGAAAGCCTTTTGCCAGTCGGGACTCAGCGCAGAAATCACATTTATCTGCCACTTTAGTGACAGGGTTAAGGTAGCGAACCTGGTACGGACAAGCGCCAATGCAATAACTGCAGCCGATGCACTGCGATTTTTCTACCCGCACGATCCCCTGCTCATCACGCCACGACGCCCCTGTCGGGCATACGTCGATGCACGGAGCATCTTCGCAGTGCTGACATGACTGGCGAAAAAAGTGATACTGCGTTTCGTTATCGTTATCGGTGACTGGAATGTGTGCTATCGATAAACGGCTTCCCTGAGCGGGGACGTGGTTAGTTTTACGGCATGCGCGGGCGCAAATATTACAGCCATTGCACCGTGACTCGTCATGAATCATGGCATACCGAACTTCCTTTTCTTGCCTCGTGTTCGCTAACAGAGAAGACGCAGAACCAGTAAAAAAGATTACTGTTCCCATCCCCAGAACAAATTTGCGTCGAGTGAAGGACATCTGATTATCCCCTAATGCAGTGGCTGCAACTGTCCACCCTATCCATGACATCTCCCTGAAATTTCAGGGGTTCTGAAACTGCTCTACCTCGAACCATTCGCATAAGCCATAAGCCTTGCCATAGGTCATAAATCGCTCGCTAAACAAGTACAACACCGCCGTCGATGACTCCACCTGCCGTATATCGGCATATTCAGGTGCAACATCCATCGCGGCGATCGCGGCTTCAATCTGCGCTTCCTGGAAGTAATATGGCGCTTGCATCAGCATGGCGACTTTGTAAGGACGAGGATATGTCTGGCACTCAAAACGAACGGCGTGTGCAATGGCGCGACAAATGTCCTGCTCCACAACTTGCAAAGACATCGCCGCGTAGTTTTCACTCATGGCCTGCGTTGAGTAATAGTAATCATCCTGGCTTCCCGTCATACAAGCGATATCCGCGTAGTCTCCGTTCTGCTTAATGCTTTCCAGCAAAACTGACAGCTCCTCTTCTGCAACCGAATAGGGTGGCGAGAGAAACACGGCGCGCGCTACCAGCTGCCCAGCCGCAGAATGCTGGCGAATGAACTCTGCCAGGATTTCAGCCGGTTCTGGTTCGGTTACCGTATCAACGGGGTGACGCATCCCCTGTAACCATTGCCGCTTCGCCTCGTCAACTTCGCTGACTTTCGCTAACGGCAATTCATCCCGATGGTTCATCTCACCCATTCCTTACACAGGCAGTAGATTGTGTGCTGCCAGATCGGCGGCAATATCTTCCAGCCCCAGACGCTGCAATGTTTCGCGGGTCGGACAACCAAGCTGTGGGTCCCAGCCCATTTCTTTGTAGAACATCGTGAGCGAAGCATGCATATCGTCACGATCCATTTTGTCAGTACCTTCAGTAAAGACCGGGATCTGCGGATCCTTGTCGAATACCCAGGAACAGATAAGATCGTGTTCATTACGCATATCTTTGGTTTGCATCAGTTTTACCGTGTAGGCACGATGCAACGTAAAGATACGCTCTGCAGCTAAATCTAATTTTTCCTGAGTCATCTCTTCGCCGGTGATCGCTTTGAAGAATTTGGCTTCAAGCGCCAGATCGCCCCGGTAATTACGGCTTTTCAGCGGCGAAACGGTCATTGGCCAGACCCAGTTGCACAGGGTGACGGCGTTATGCAAACAGACCCGCAACAGCGACCACTTTGCATATTTAATTTTTGCGTCATTGATTGGCGTGTAGTTTTTGGTTTCATCGTAGGCATCTTCAGAACCAAAAAGCTCTTTCGCCACTTCACGCTGCAGTTTCAATGGCAAACCCGAACCAATAAAATTGATATGGGTATGCGTCATGCAGTCACGGTTGAACATACAGTTAACAATGGAACCGACCTGCGCTGACGCTTCATTGGCATGGTGAACCGGATAGCCAAACGGCGACCAGAGTTTATTTTTCGCGTAGCCCCAGTACTCTTCACCCAAATTCCAGCGTTCTGCGATGGCATATGAACCATCAGCCAGGTGACTCAGCTCACCCACACGATGCGCCAGACGGTAGTAAAAATCTTTAATGAAGTTAACGTCACCCGCTTCCAGTTGATCCCAGCGAATTTCCGCATACTCTTCAGCAGGCAGAACACGCTTGAACACCCCTTTGCTGTAACAATAGGTAAAGTCGCGATGCAACTGCCCGTAGTTACACCATAGGCCGTAGTCATCGAACAAATTCAGACCCACCAGGTTACCAATCACACGGCCATCGTCTTTATCTTCAAAATCTTTCGGACCGTTCGGGAAGATGGTGGTATGGACAAAGTTGGCTACACAAGTGTTACCACCTGTGCTGGGCACGCCAAACTCTTTCACCCGAGGAATATTCATTTGGGTCATACAACGGATCGGGCAAGAGTGGCAGCCACTCATTTTTACTGTGTATTTCTCTGCCGCCGGACCTAAGTCAAAAACGGATTTATAGGTACGAAAGCCGACCGTGTTCTGATTGCCTGGCGGAATTTCCCCCGTTTCAATCGGACCACCTTCAGCCGCGCCCCAAAACAGCCCTTTACGTGCTGTCCAACGTGACTTGGGATCTGAATACTCTGCCCACGATTGCGGCGTACTTGGCACGACATGGTTGTTATTCGCACCAATAAGTTCAGTCATCATGTAATCGTTGAGACGCTTCATCTCCTGACGATCGGCAATGTTGACCCCTTTCGTCCCTTCAACCGCAATCGCTTTCAGGTTTTTCGAACCCATAATTGCGCCAGTTCCCGCACCGCCGCTGTGGTTACGGCTATTCAACATGCCAGAGAGAGGAACAAGGTTTTCCCCAGCCTGACCAATAGCCGCCACACAGGTTTCCGGACTGGTCAATCGACAAATTTCTTCCGTCGTTGCGCGCGTCCCTTTTCCCCATAAGAAATCGGCTTTTTCCAGGCTAACTTTGTCATCTTTAATCTTCAGCCATACCGGTGATTTCGCCTTCCCTTCGATAATAATGACGTCGTATCCAGCGAATTTCATTTGCGCTGCAAAAAAGCCACCCATATGGGCATCGACAACTAAATTTCCTTTGGTAAAAGTAGAAAGTGAGGTGATATTTACGCGAGAACTACAGGGGGCACCAGATCCAGTTAATGGGCCGGTAGCAAAGACTAATTTATTCGCTTCATCGAAAGGTTTCGTGCCTGGCGGTACTTCGTCATACATAATTTTGTAGCCGAAGCCCATGCCACCGACAAAACTTTTAAACTTACTGGAATCTTCGAGGGTAATATTTCCTGTCGTGAGATTGACTCTTAATATATTACCTGTCCAACCGTTAGCCATGATTTTTTCCTTTGCAAGATTCACACAGTAATATCTTTCCACTCGATAATTTTTAACGCCCCTGTTGGGCAGGCGTTTGCGCATTCACCGCATAACACACATTTCGAGGATTTTTTACTTTCGGTATTTACGGTGGCCATCATCCACGGGCATGCCGTAGTACAGGCGCTACAGCCAATACAGCGTTTATGATCGACGGTAATACAGCCTTCTTTCTGCTGCCAGGTAATCGCACCAATCGGGCAGACGTTCATGCATTGCGGCTCTTTGCATTGACGGCAGGTGTCCGCGGTATAGTTGAGATCGCCATACAGGCCGCCGCCAGAGCCAACCCCGTTGTCGCCAAAGAAATAATTGCGGTGGATTTTGATACGGGAGAAGAATGTCCCTACTGAGCCATCGTTGAAGTTGGTACAAGAGATTTCACAGCGGTGGCAACCCGTGCATCGCGCTCGCTGGGTCACCAGCACCCCTTTGGGTGTATTTATCAACCCTACTGTGCCGCTATCAATATCTTCCTGTTTGCAACCCAAAAGTGACAGTAACGCAGGGGCAATTGTTAGACCAGCAAGGCCTTTTCCTGATATACGCAAGAATTCTAATCGCGTTAAGCCAATATCTAATAGTGGACGATCAACCGGGTTCATTTATTTCGCATCCTCTTCGCAAACACAGTGCTGACAATTCAGCAGCCTGATATTAAGCATTCAACTAATACGCTGCTGACTCTGTCCCCAACACCAGATATTTTCCCTAACCCGACAGTGTATGAGAAAAGATTTAACGCCGATAAACTAATCCTTTATGGTTAGGAGAAAAAATAATGTGATTATTCTGAGCCCTTAACATTGATCGTTATCAATTAAAATTACAAAGCAAGAAATTATAAGTGAACTGATATTTATTATCATTTGAAATAAATTTAACTTAAGCGACAATTATTTGTGACGTTCATTGCAGAAAATAAAAATAACATTATCGCTATAAATTAAAATACATACCGCAATTCGTATAATTTCAGCAGTTGTTATTTAGAATGATTAACTGGACCGCAACTGAAGCAAGAATATCAGGATGAAGCTTACCGCCTCATCCTGAATGGTCATTTTACCAGTGCGTTAATGACGGTTTCCATCGCCTGCTTTTCCAGCTCACTGCGCTGAATGCGTTTATTGGCTAATGCTGTACGTAATACGCCTGCGATAACAATATGCTTTGGTTCCTGCCCCAGATCGCGCATTTCCAGCACAACTTTACCGACAACTCTGCACATTTCTCGGTACAGTTCATCCTCTTTTGTCCGATTTCCCATTCTTTATACCTATTTATCATGCCAACTATCAGCATATATCAATCTAACCAATTAAACAAAAATCAAACAAAATCAGACAAATAACGCGATAAATTATTTTAACTGTAGCAATTGAGCGATGATATATTTATACACCGGATGAACTTTCACTTATCCTCACACTGACAACTTCGGCACCAGACGTTGCGCAAACAGTGAAGTTTTTGCGTAACCTTTTCCCTGGAACGTTAAATCTTTGATAACAATTTATTGTCTAACAAGTTGTATATTTTTTGAAACGCTGTTTTTGTTTTCCTTTTGGATTAATTTCAGCGTATAATGCGCGCCAATTGACTCTTGAATGGTTTCAGCACTTTGGACTGTAGAACTCAACGACTCAAAAACAGGCACTCACGTTGGGCTGAGACACAAGCACACATTCCTCTGCACGCTTTTTCGATGTCACCTATCCTTAGAGCGAGGCACCACCACTTTCGTAATACCGGATTCGCTTTCCGGCAGTGCGCCCAGAAAGCAAGTTTCTCCCATCCTTCTCAACTTAAAGACTAAGACTGTCATGAAAAAGACCAAAATTGTTTGCACCATCGGACCGAAAACCGAATCTGAAGAGATGTTAGCTAAAATGCTGGACGCTGGCATGAACGTTATGCGTCTGAACTTCTCTCATGGTGACTATGCAGAACACGGTCAGCGCATTCAGAATCTGCGCAACGTGATGAGCAAAACTGGTAAAACCGCCGCTATCCTGCTTGATACCAAAGGTCCGGAAATCCGCACCATGAAACTGGAAGGCGGTAACGACGTTTCTCTGAAAGCTGGTCAGACCTTTACTTTCACCACTGATAAATCTGTTATCGGCAACAGCGAAATGGTTGCGGTAACGTATGAAGGTTTCACTACTGACCTGTCTGTTGGCAACACCGTACTGGTTGACGATGGTCTGATCGGTATGGAAGTTACCGCCATTGAAGGTAACAAAGTTATCTGTAAAGTGCTGAACAACGGTGACCTGGGCGAAAACAAAGGTGTGAACCTGCCTGGCGTTTCCATTGCTCTGCCAGCACTGGCTGAAAAAGACAAACAGGACCTGATCTTTGGTTGCGAACAAGGCGTAGACTTTGTTGCTGCTTCCTTTATTCGTAAGCGTTCTGACGTTATCGAAATCCGTGAGCACCTGAAAGCGCACGGCGGCGAAAACATCCACATCATCTCCAAAATCGAAAACCAGGAAGGCCTCAACAACTTCGACGAAATCCTCGAAGCCTCTGACGGCATCATGGTTGCGCGTGGCGACCTGGGTGTAGAAATCCCGGTAGAAGAAGTTATCTTCGCCCAGAAGATGATGATCGAAAAATGTATCCGTGCACGTAAAGTCGTTATCACTGCGACCCAGATGCTGGATTCCATGATCAAAAACCCACGCCCGACTCGCGCAGAAGCCGGTGACGTTGCAAACGCCATCCTCGACGGTACTGATGCAGTGATGCTGTCTGGTGAATCCGCAAAAGGTAAATACCCGCTGGAAGCGGTTTCTATCATGGCGACCATTTGCGAACGTACCGACCGCGTGATGAACAGCCGTCTCGAGTTCAACAATGACAACCGTAAACTGCGCATTACCGAAGCGGTATGCCGTGGTGCCGTTGAAACTGCTGAAAAACTGGATGCTCCGCTGATCGTGGTTGCTACTCAGGGCGGTAAATCTGCTCGCGCAGTACGTAAATACTTCCCGGATGCCACCATCCTGGCACTGACCACCAACGAAAAAACGGCTCATCAGTTGGTACTGAGCAAAGGCGTTGTGCCGCAGCTGGTTAAAGAGATCACTTCTACTGATGATTTCTACCGTCTGGGTAAAGAACTGGCTCTGCAGAGCGGTCTGGCACACAAAGGTGACGTTGTAGTTATGGTTTCTGGTGCACTGGTACCGAGCGGCACTACTAACACCGCATCTGTTCACGTCCTGTAATATTGCTTTTGTGAATTAATTTGTATATCGAAGCGCCCTGATGGGCGCTTTTTTTATTTAATCGATAACCAGAAGCAATAAAAAATCAAATCGGATTTCACTATATAATCTCACTTTATCTAAGATGAATCCGATGGAAGCATCCTGTTTTCTCTCAATTTTTTTATCTAAAACCCAGCGTTCGATGCTTCTTTGAGCGAACGATCAAAAATAAGTGCCTTCCCATCAAAAAAATACTCTCAACATAAAAAACTTTGTGTAATACTTGTAACGCTACATGGAGATTAACTCAATCTAGAGGGTATTAATAATGAAAGCTACTAAACTGGTACTGGGCGCGGTAATCCTGGGTTCTACTCTGCTGGCAGGTTGCTCCAGCAACGCTAAAATCGATCAGCTGTCTTCTGACGTTCAGACTCTGAACGCTAAAGTTGACCAGCTGAGCAACGACGTGAACGCAATGCGTTCCGACGTTCAGGCTGCTAAAGATGACGCAGCTCGTGCTAACCAGCGTCTGGACAACATGGCTACTAAATACCGCAAGTAATAGTACCTGTGAAGTGAAAAATGGCGCACATTGTGCGCCATTTTTTTTGTCTGCCGTTTACCGCTACTGCGTCGCGCGTAACATATTCCCTTGCTCTGGTTCACCATTCTGCGCTGACTCTACTGAAGGCGCATTGCTGGCTGCGGGAGTTGCTCCACTGCTCACCGAAACCGGATACCCTGCCCGACGATACAACGCTTTATCGACTAACTTCTGATCTACAGCCTTATTGTCTTTAAATTGCGTAAAGCCTGCTGGCAGTGTGTATGGCATTGTCTGAACGTTTTGCTGTTCTTCTGCTGATAGTGGTCGATGTACTTCAACATAACGCATCCCGTTAGGTTCCACGGAATATTTCACCGGTTCGTTGATCACTTTCACCGGCGTTCCCGTCCGCACGCTGGAGAACAAGGCTTTAATATCCGGTGCATTCATGCGAATACACCCTGAACTGACGCGCAAACCGACGCTGTCCGGCGCACTGGTACCATGAATGAGGTATTCGCCATTACCATGCGCGAGGCGCAGTGCGTAACGTCCTAGCGGGTTATTTGGTCCGGCAGGAACGACTGGCGGTAATTTAATGCCACGCTCCAGCGAACGTTGACGAATGCCTGCCGTAGGCGTCCAGGTTGGGTTAGGGATTTTCTGCCCCACACGCGTTTCCATCACTGGCGTTTCCAGCCCCTGCAAACCAATACCTATCGGATAAACCTGCACGATATTTTCTCCCGGCGGATAATAATAAAGGCGCAGCTCTGCAAGGTTAACGATAATCCCCTGACGCGGTGCATCAGGTAATAACAGTTGTGAAGGAATAGTTATCGTCGTACCAGGTTTTGGCACCGGGGCGATAGTGTTATTGGCTTCAAGGATCAACATTGCCGCAGTATCAAAACGTCGGGCGATGGCCTGAAGGTTTTTATCCCCTTCTTGCACCGTATACGTTTGATTTTGCCCAACCAGTCGGCTTCCGGTTGGTGGTAGCGGATAATCAACCGCCCAGGCAGCCTGGATGGTGCTAAAAGCGCCGATAAGCGTGAGTGTAAGCAAAGACGCGCGTTTCATTGTAAACCTCCTGTATTTGCCGGAGACTCACGCTGAAACGTCGGATGGCGCTTATGTTCACCTGAAACCGAAACACTCCTGTGCAGGTCAGTGTAAACATTGACCATCCGGCAATGTGAGCCAACCGGATGAAAGCTGTCCCTTTAGTTTAGCTAAGTGCAGCGGCTTTGGCGCGAATTGCGCGAATCATCGCTTCCAGACCTTGTGAACGAGATGGGGTGAGATGTTGGGTGAGCGCCATTTTTTCAAACCACGGACGCACATCGAAATTGACAATATCCTGCGGCGTCATCTGATCGTAGAGTATAAAGACGACCGCAATAAGCCCTTTCACAATCGCCGCATCGCTGTCGCCCTGCAATTCAATAATTCCCTGCGCATTCTGGCGCATGACAATCCACACCTGACTCTGGCAGCCCTGAATGCTATTTTGTGGGCTTCGGTCTTCGTCGCGTAATTCTGGCAGACGCTGGCCCAGCTCAATAATGTAGAGATATTTCTCTTCCCAGTTGGCGCAGCGTAAAAAATTACGCAGCAATTTTTCTTTATCCGGCAATAAAGCCATAGTGCCTCCCTGTTATCCCAGCAGACGGTGAATACGTTGCAGGCCGGTCACCAGACGATCCACTTCTTCATGGGTGTTATACATGGCCAGCGACGCCCGACACATCGCAGGGACGTTGTAATAGGCCATTAATGGCATAGCGCAGTGATGTCCGGTACGCACAGCAATGCCGTAATTATCGAGAAAACTACCAACATCATAGGCGTGGTGTTTACCGAGATTAAAAGCAATAACGCCAAGCCTGTTCTGCGGGCCATAGAGAGTGAGATCCGGTACAGATTCCAGCTGTGATAGCGCGTAGTGCATCAGATTCTGTTCATACTCGGCTATGTTATTAAGCCCCAGCGCCGAAACATACTCCAGCGCCGCGCCAAGACCAATGATGCCCCCGGTATTGGGTGTACCGGCTTCAAACCGCCATGGTGCTTTGGTCCAGGTAGTGCCTTCACTCAGGCTGACGGTGGCGATCATAGAACCGCCCCCTTCCCACGGCGGCATCTCCTGCAACAAGGCTTCTTTCACATAAAGAATGCCAATTCCGGTGGGGCCATACAGTTTATGCCCGGAGAACACGTAAAAGTCGCAATCCAGCGCCTGAACATCCACCGGATGATGCATCACCGCCTGAGCGCCATCCACCAGCACTTTTGCGCCATGCTGGTGCGCAAGCGTGATCATTTCCGCCAGTGGATTTTCTGTGCCAAGCACGTTGGAGACATGAGTAATTGCCAGCAGGCGAGTTTTCTCATCAAACAGCGTAGGCAGCGTCTCCAGTTGCAACGTACCGTCGGGATTGAGCGGGATCACACGCAGCTCTGCGCCAACGCGTGCGCAAAGCATCTGCCAGGGAACAATGTTAGCGTGGTGCTCCATCTGACTGATGATGATGTTATCGCCCGCCCGCACATTGCTGTTACCCCAGCTATTGGCGACCAGATTGATCCCTTCCGTCGTGCCGCGGACGAACACCAGCTCTTCCGCCGAACGGGCATTAATAAACAGCGATGCCCGCTTGCGCACGTTCTCCATTTTCTCGGTCGCCTGGGCGCTTAAGGTATGAATACCGCGATGCACCGCCGCGTAGCCATGACGATAAAACTCGGCCTCGGCGTCAATCACCTGGCTCGGTTTCTGCGCACTGGCGGCGCTGTCGAGATAAGCCAGCGGCAAACCGTTTACCTCACGAGAAAGCACCGGAAAGTCGGCCCGCACTTTGTCGACGGAAAAAGTCATCTTGCACCTCCTGGCAGCCGTTGACCGATTCGGGCCAGCACCTGCTGTTTAAGCCCCTCATCACGCAGTGCTTCCGTCAGTTCGGCAGCAAAGGCGTAAATGATCATCTGCTGGGCATCCTGCTGATTGATCCCGCGCGAGCGCAGATAGAACATCTGTTCATCATCAATACGCCCCACCGTCGCGCCGTGGCTGCATTTCACATCATCTGCATAGATTTCCAGCTGCGGTTTCGTATCCACTTCTGCCAGTTTGCCCATCAGCAGATTATTGTTGGTCATCTGACCATCCGTTTTGATGGCGTGCTGCGCGACGTTGATCAAACCGTTAAATACCGCGCGGCCTTTGTCGCTGACGATAGTTTTGTGCAACTGTCGGCTGTTACAAAAACCTTTATTGTGTTCCAGCCAGGTACGGGTATCACACACCTCGTTTTTCACCGGCATCGCCAGGCTATTGATCCGCAGCGTGCTGTTTTCGCCATTGAGTTGCGTACTGGTGTTGTGTCGTAACACTGCGCCACCCAGCAGGAAACTATGGCTAAATGCGGTGGCATCGTCAGCCAGCAACAAATCGTTATGGGCAAAGTGGTGACTGACCGGGTTTTCAAACGCCAGCTTGATATGCTGCAAGTGGGCGTTCGCTGCGACATTGATAGTGAACCGTGCGCCGGTGAAGTGACGAGCATCATTAAGGCTGACAAAATGTTCGATCACCGTTGCTTCGGCACCTTCCGCCAGATCCAGATGATGTCGGTAATGGGCAGTGTTGACCTCTTCACCTGCCACGCCCTGGGTAATATGCATTAACAGCAATGGCTTTGCCGGCCGTTGACCGCGCTTCACGGCGATATGCGTCACGCTTTGTGCCAGGCTTTCCGTCAAATGCAGAAACACTTCCGCCTGAATAGCGTCGGGTACCCCCTGACGGTCGTCGTTAATGCTCACTTCATACCCGCTGCCTTCAGTCGCATCGCTCAGTGCTGACACGTAACGTCCATCGACAAATACCAGCCGCACAGCGTCTAACGTTAACGCTAAGGCATCTCGCTGCTGTGGGGATATCTCTCCCGCAATGCTGACAAACTGGCTATTGGTCAGCCCTTCCAGCGGCGTATATTTCCAGTTTTCATGTTTACGTGTCGGCAGTCCGGTACGCAGCAATTGTTGTAAATGCTGCTGTGCTTGCGGTGAGCGTTTTGTCCCTTCAGCTTCAAACAAGTGATGCCACTGTTGCAGCGCGTTACTGCTGTTCGGTAAGCCAGCCATAACCCTGCTCCTCCAGTTGTTTGACCAACGTGAAATCGCCGGATTTCACAATTCGTCCCTGATATAGCACATGGACGTAATCAGGCTTGATGTAGTCGAGAATGCGTTGGTAGTGCGTAACAATGATGAATGAGCGCTTGCCATCACGCAGCGAGTTCACGCCATCGGCGACCACTTTTAATGCGTCAATATCCAGCCCGGAGTCCGACTCATCAAGAATGCATAACTCCGGTTCCAGCACCGCCATTTGCAAAATATCGTTGCGCTTTTTCTCGCCGCCGGAAAAACCAACGTTTACCGAACGGGTTAATAAATCTTCCGGCATCTTCAGGAGAGCGATTTTCTCTTCCATCAAATCCTGAAAATCAAAGCGGTCGAGCGTTTCCTGGCCGCGATAGCTGCGCACTGCATTAAGTGCCGTTTGCAGGAAAAACTGGTTACTGACGCCTGGAATCTCCACCGGATACTGGAAGGCCATAAAGATGCCTTCGCCTGCACGATCTTCCGGCGACAGTGCAAGCAAATCTTTGCCTTTGAACTCAACCGTGCCGCCCGTCACTTCATAATCTTCGCGCCCGGCAAGCGTTGCCGATAAGGTACTTTTGCCCGAACCGTTTGGCCCCATAATGGCGTGAACTTCGCCGGGACGAACGGCGAGGCTTAATCCACGCAGGATAGCTTTATCTTCCACGCTGACGTGTAAATCTTTAATACTTAACATGTTTATTCCTTATCCGACGCTGTGTTCAAGACTGATGGCGAGGAGTTTTTGTGCTTCAACGGCAAATTCCAGCGGCAGTTCTGAGAACACGTCTTTGCAGAAACCGTTAACAATCATCGAGATGGCGTCTTCTTCGCTGATCCCGCGTTGCAGGCAGTAAAACAGTTGATTTTCACCAATACGTGATGTCGTTGCCTCGTGCTCCAGTTGTGCGCTGTTATTGCGACATTCGACATACGGGAAGGTATGCGCCCCACAATTAGCGCCAATCAGCATTGAGTCGCACTGAGTGAAATTGCGCGCATTGGTTGCCGTCGGCATGATTTTCACTAAGCCGCGATAACTGTTCTGACTATGTCCGGCAGAGATCCCTTTCGAGATAATGGTCGATTTGGTGTTTTTACCGATGTGGATCATCTTGGTGCCGGTATCCGCTTGCTGATGACCGCTGGTCAGCGCCACTGAGTAAAACTCACCAATGGAGTTATCGCCGCGCAAAATGCAGCTGGGATATTTCCACGTAATCGCGGACCCGGTTTCTGATTGCGTCCATGACATTTTGCTGTTTTCGCCTTCGCACAAAGCACGCTTGGTGACGAAGTTGAGAATACCGCCGGTGTTGTTATCGCCAGGGAACCAGTTTTGTACCGTGGAATATTTCACCTCGGCGTTTTTATGGATGATGACTTCCACCACTGCCGCGTGTAACTGATAGCTGTCACGCACCGGAGCGGAACAGCCTTCAATGTAGCTGACGTAGCTGTCTTCGTCGGCCACCAGAATGGTGCGCTCAAACTGCCCGGTTTTTTCCGCGTTAATGCGAAAATAGGTGGAAAGTTCCATCGGGCAGCGCACGCCTTTAGGCACATAAATAAACGTACCGTCAGAGGCTACCGCCGCATTAAGCGCGGCAAAGAAGTTGTCATTCCCCGGCACCACGGTGCCGAGATATTTACGCACCAGTTCCGGGTGATCGTGGATCGCCTCACCAAAGGAACAGAAAATAATTCCCTGCTCCGCCAGTTTTTCGCGATAAGTAGTGGCAACCGAAACTGAGTCGAAAATGGCATCCACCGCCACCTCTTTGCCTTCCCGCACGGGAACGCCCAACTGCTCAAACGCCGCCTCCACCTCTTTACTTAAAAAGGCGTTCGCGCCAGTTTGCTGCACCGCGCCAGGTTCAGACGCGCAAGTGTCGTCACAATTACCGCACGATGGTGCTGAGTAGTAGCTGTAATCCTGATAATTCAGCTTGTCGTAGTGCGCTTTCAACCAGTGCGGTTCTTCCATCTCCAGCCATGCGCGATAGGCGTTTAGACGAAACTTCAGCATCCACTCCGGCTCATTACGCTTCGCCGAAATTGCGCGCACCACCTCTTCGTTTATCCCCTTTGCCAGCTCATCGGTGGCTAACTGGGTGAAGAATCCTTCTTTATAATTCAGCGGGCCGCCGGTCCAGGTTTTGACATCGTCAGTTGCTTCAGTATTACGAGACATAGTACCGCCTATACCCCAAAGCTTTCGCCACAGCCACATTCATTCTGGGCTTTAGGGTTGTGAAATTTGAATATCTGATTAAGTCCTTCACGAACGAAATCGACTTCCGTGCCATCAATAAACGGCATCGCTTGCAGCGGGACAAACAGCTTCGCGCCGTCGTGTTCAAACAGCAGATCGTCTTTGTCCGGCTCGCTAACACTGTCGAGCACATAGCCAAAGCCCGCGCAGCCCGTTTGCTTCACGCCTAAGCGCACGCCGACCATACCCGGCTGCTTTGCCACCAGCTCACGGATGTGTATCGCCGCTGCGGGTGTCAGCGTTAAGCCTTGCCAGGCGAAATCTTGTGGGTTAAAGGTTCCTGAATGCATGTCCATCGATTTACCTCACTTCATCGCTTTCAGCGTATAACAGCATGTTAGTGATAATGATTATCAGTACAACCCAGCAAACGCAGGGGCTTTACCGTAAAACATGCTTTTTGCCTGCTTTTAATAAGCATAGACCCTGATGTGTGGGTTAACAGGCACGCTAAGAATTAGGTATCTCATTGTTAGATAATGGTTATTATCTAAGGAGCATTAAGGCTGTGATGAAAAAGAAAAAGTTGTATTGAAAATGACTATTTAAGAGATAGGTAAAAAAGTGCAGCGTTCAGAAATAAGAAAACCCTTAAGTCTGTGCAACACAGGCTTAAGGGTTTCTACCCCATCCGGCGCTTATCTCCGGCACTCTCAGTGGCTTAGCTCTTGAAGGGGCGATAAGAATAATCTCATAAAGCTAACCCGCCGTTTTAACACAAACTGCGATTAGTATTATTTTTGAACAATATCAGGCGGTAGATAAGCAGTATTAAGAAGGTCATCGAACCTGGACGGAGGTTAATCCAGGTCGATTTGGCGAACTTGCGGCATTAAGTCAGGATCAATGCACGCCCAGACGCCAGGCAAAGTAGATTTCTTCTTTTAATTCAGCAGAAGAGAGAGTAAGCAGGTCAGCAAATTCAAGTTCTAGTTGTTTCAGACGTTTGAGATATTGGGCAGGTGAAAGATTGCTCTGGTCACGGCGTAAAAATTCAATGGCCAGCTGGGTGGGATCAAGTTGAGTAGACATAGCATCCTCGCTTTTAGACAAGACCTGCACAGTATACCACCGTTTACTGTGCAGATAATGACCAAAAGCAATATGCGTCACACTTTTCTGGTGACAACGTCACAAAATGGCGGTCGTCAATCGTGACGAACAGCACAAACGCCCTTTCTCATCGAAGATTTCAATCTGCCAGACCTGGTGACGCGAACCGAGATGCAACGGTTTGCATACGCCGCGCACCCGCCCTTCTCGTGCCGAGCGGACGTGGTTAGCATTGATTTCCAGACCAACCACTTTTTGCTCACCTTCGGTACATAAATAACCGGCAACGGAACCGATACTTTCGGCCAGTACCACGGATGCTCCTCCATGCAGCAACCCGAAAGGCTGCTTTGTCCGCGAGTCTACTGGCATTGTCGCTTCAAGGGTGTCATCACCAATATGTTCAAAGCGAATATCCAGGAACCCCACCATGTTTCCTTCACCCATAGCATTCAGTGCTTCCAGGGTGATTTTCCGTTTCCATATCATTTAATAATCTCCAGTAAAGCCTGCACAGGATGGCGTACCCCCGTGCCTTCAACCCGTTTTACCTGGCTACGGCAGGAATATCCGGTCGCCAGACAGCGGTTACGCGGCAGTCGCTGCATAGCCTGATGCCAGGATAACTCATAGATCCCGAGCGAATTTTCATGGTTTTTCGCTTCATGTCCGTAAGTCCCTGCCATGCCGCAGCAACCCACGCTGACATTTTCCAGTTTCGCGCCAAAACGGGCAAATATCGCGGCCCATTGTGCTGGCGCACCCGGCAAGGCGGTAACTTCGGTACAGTGACCAAAGAAATACCATGATTCACCGCTGACTGTAGCCACTGGCTGTGACTCAAGTGCGCTTGCCAGCCATTCATTCGCCAGTAAGACGTTAAACTCGCCACGTTCCTCGCCCAGTGCCAGTTTATATTCATCGCGATAACAAAGTACCAGCGCCGGATCGACGCCTACCATTGGCATACCCAGCTTCGCCATACGGTTGAGGAAATCCGCCGTCTTTTTCGCCGTCTTCGCAAAACGATTAAGAAAGCCTTTGATATGCTGGGCTTTGCCATTTGGTGAAAATGGCAGTAACACAGGCTGGAAACCTAATTTTTCGACCAGACGGACAAAATCCGCCACCACTTGCGCATCGTAATAGCTGGTAAAGGGGTCCTGCACCACCAACACTGTGCGCGCTTTCTGCTCTGCATTGAGAGATTCAAGCTGTTCCAGCGTCATGTTTGCCGAGCGATGCCCCACCATTTGTTGTTGTAGCGAGGGGACCGACAGCAGCGGCAAATCAACCATGCCGATATGTTTTTCCGAGAGTTTGCGCACCAGCGGCTGGTTAATGAAGAAGTTAAAGGTTTTCGGCGCGCGTGCCATCAGCGGCGCGTAGCTCTCGACCGTAGCGACGAGGTGGTCGCGCAGCGGGCGTAAATAACGGGTGTGATAGAGCTGCAGAAAACGAGAGCGAAACTCCGGCACATCAATTTTGATGGGGCACTGGGTCGAACACGCTTTACAGGCCAGACAGCCCGACATCGCCTCTTTGACTTCGTGTGAGAAGTCATATTCGCCTTTATTCGCATGCCAGCTATTGCGCGTGCGGGCAATTAACGTCCGCAAACTGACGCCGGATTCAGGCAGTTCTTGTTCCAGTTTGAGTGGATCAACGCCGCGATCCGCCAACAAACGCAGCCATTCACGCACCAGCGTTGCGCGCCCTTTCGGTGAATGAATCCGGTTCTGGGTGATCTTCATCGACGGACACATCGGACTACGGGCATCAAAGTTGAAGCATAAACCGTTGCCGTTACACTCCATCGCACCGCGCCACTGCTGGCGTACCGCAATGGGGATCTGCCGATCGAATGTACCGCGCTTCACCGCGTCCACTTTCATCATCGGCGCATCGAGACCTTCTGGCGGGCAAATCTTCCCTGGGTTGAGTCGGTTATGCGGGTCAAATGCCGCTTTCACTTTGCGCAGTTCTGCAAAAAGTTCCTCACCGAAAAACGCCGGGCTGTATTCAGCGCGAAAACCTTTGCCGTGCTCGCCCCACAACAAACCACCGTATTTCGCAGTCAGCGCCACTACGTCATCAGAGATTTGCTTCATCAAAATCTCTTGTTGAGGATCGCACATATCCAGCGCTGGACGGACGTGCAAGACACCTGCGTCGACGTGACCGAACATACCGTAGCTTAAGCCGTGGCTGTCGAGCAGCGCGCGAAATTCAGCAATATAATCGGCCAGATGTTCCGGCGGTACGCAGGTATCCTCAGCAAACGGAATTGGCTTAGCGGCACCTTTGGCATTGCCAAGCAGACCAACGGCTTTTTTACGCATCGCATAGATACGTTCAACACCCGCCAGCTCGCGGCACACCTGCCAGCCAATCACACCTGCCTGTTGGCTGGCAATCAGCTCATCAAGCCGCACACAGAGAGCATTAACTCGCTCGTCAATCAGCGCCTCATCATCACCAGCAAACTCCACAATGTTCAGCCCGAGCATCTCTTTGTCAGGCACATCGGTAATCAACTCGCTGACGGAATGCCAGACAATATCTTCCCGCGCCAGATTCAGCACTTTTGAGTCCACCGTCTCTACCGAAAGCGCCCGCGCCTCAACCATAAACGGCGCGTTACGCAGCGCGGAGTCAAAAGAGTCATATTTGACGTTCACCAGACGGCGCACTTTAGGCAAGGGCGTAATATCCAGCCGCGCTTCGGTAATAAAGGCCAGCGTCCCTTCTGAACCCGTCAGAATGCGCGTCAGGTCGAACTCGGTCATCTCATCGTTAAAGACATGACGCAGATCGTAACCGGTAAGAAAGCGGTTAAGTTTGGGGAAGTTGTCGATGATTAACTGGCGTTGCTGACGGCAACGTTGATAAACCGTGTTATAAATTCGCCCGATTGTGGTATTGGATTTACCCAGCGTTTCCGCCAGTTCGACGGGTAAAGGTTGCGTATCGAGAATATCGCCCCCCAACAACACCGCGCGTACGCCAAGTACGTGATCCGACGTTTTGCCATAGACCAGCGATCCCTGACCGGATGCATCGGTATTGATCATCCCACCGAGCGTTGCCCGGTTGCTGGTCGAAAGTTCCGGCGCAAAAAAGTAGCCGCACGGTTTCAGGTAGTGATTGAGTTGTTCTTTTATCACCCCGGCCT